>SMYD01000175.1 GCA_004356015.1 Acidobacteriota bacterium
AACGACAAGGGGTTGCCAATCTCGTTGAACAGGACCCTCTGAGCCTGGGCGCCATACCAGCTGGCATGGGCCGAAGTGCCGCTATCGGTGATGCCATCCCAGATGACATACCAGTTATTCCCCGCCCCCGCGAAGCCGCACACCGGATAATTACCGGTGATCTGCGCATCCCCCAGGTAGCGACCGGCCTTGGCACGGAACTTGGGGATACCGTCCACCGGATTGGCCACGCCTGACACATCAGTCGGATCCAGATCGCAATACATCCTGTAGCCCAGGTCGCAGGAACTGTTCCCACTGCCGCAACCGAATATATCGCTGGGAGTCCCGTTCACGGCCCCGCGAATGATTTCGTTGATCTGCTGCGCCGGCGCAAGACCGATCGCGAGCGTAAAGGCCAGGCCGCCCCACAGGACTGACTTGGTAATTCGCTTCATCACTTCCCCCTTTCCGGAAAAGCACACTGGAAAAGCACACTCTTGCACCCCTCCCCCAGGAGGGCTGACAATCTTTGGTTTTCCCCTTTTTACGCCGGAACGGGCCTGGAGTCAAGAGGGTTTATGCGGTTTCGGCATCCTAATTAGCCTGACATCCGGTTCCTGCCACGAGAGAATCACCTCACCTTCAGTCGATGTAACCCAGGCCTCTCAGTCTCTCCTTGACTTCATCCATCCGGGGACTCGACATGGGAGTGGGATCAGGGCGCCCGCCGGGCTGCTCCCATGTCTCGATCCGGGCCGGCGAACGAGCCGCTATCTCATTGGAAAACATAGGCATACGTATCTTTCCCGTCATATCATCAGCGACCGGCAAGGCGAAAAAGTGCAGGAGAGAGGGTGTCACGTCCAGCACACCGGGATGCCCCGCCTCCCCCAGGCGCGGCAGGGCCGCCCCGTTGTCCCACCAGCCCGGATCGAAGTTCCGGGCCGCTCCCGGCCCCGAGAAGAGAAGAATTCCATCGGGGCCGCGAGTGTGGCCGCCTGAGATCTCGTGGGGGTACTGGTTCCAGTCGGTGGGTGGCCTGTCGCGCTGGTGAGCCAGTTCCATGCCGTGGTCGGAGACCACCATGACGGTCGTGCCAGGAGGCGCCGCGGCGACCAGGCGGCCGATGGCGTCATCCGTCCAGCGATAATACCGGTTCAGGGAATCGCCGTAGGCCTCACGCTGGGTTCCGGTCAGGGGCCATTCATCGGGGCGGGGATGGGCAAAACGCCAGAAACGGTGGCCGGTGACATCCACCCCGCCAAGGTAGACGGCGGCAAAGCGGGGCTTGTCCTCTTCCAGGAGTTTCGCGCCGATATCCCTGAAGATCGTGTCTGAAACATGAACCCAGAGCATATCCTTCAAGAAAGCCTTGAGATAGTCAGGTGTCGCGGTATTTTCAAGGGCAGGGAAGATCTCCCTGAAACTGTCCTTGGCTTTGCCGACCCCCTGTTCAATGGTCGGCCCGATGCGGGCCAGCAGGTCGCCGGGCCAGGTCTGGTCACTGCGCCCGTCGAGATAGACACTCCCCTTCCAGGTCGTCTGACCAGGTGCCGCGTAAGGGCTGACCATGGTCCCGTTGACTTCCTCCGCAGGCCAGGTGACCCACCATCCCACCACCGAGACAGGCACGCCGGCCACCGAGAGAATGTTCCAGAGAGCGCTGACGCGGCGCATATTGGAGGTCACCGGCACGCCTTCCCCCGTGTCCGGGTCACGCCCCAGGAACCCGCGAATGCCATGCTGGGCAGGGCGCTTGCCGGTGGCGATGGTGGTCCAGACCACAGGCGAGAGGGCAGGCGCCATGGTGGTCAGACGGGCGGCGTACCCGCTGCGGACCAGGGCTTCCAGGTGGGGCAACTCCCCCCGGCGCAGGAGCGGAATCATGGCGTCCCAGCCGGCGCCATCGATGCCGATGAGCAACAGGCGTCGGTCCGGGTCCGCCTGCGGCGGCACGTCGGTCCGGGCGCCGCAACAGACCAGCATCAGCGAAAGCAGCAGGATTCCCGGGGTTGCGAGGTGTTTCATGATCTGTCCTTGTCCGGCCGCAGATGGGGCAGGTGCCGCCCCAGGGCCGCACGCAGCTTCAAACGGGCATTGCTCGAATGGCGACGCACGGTCACGGCCGTGCACTTGATGACAAATGAGATCTCGCGGGTGGGCATGCCTTCGACATCCCTGAGAAGAAAAACAGTCCGCTCCATGGGCGTCAGCCGGCGCAGAGCATGACGAAGGACCGAGCGGATTTCCCGGCCGGCCAGACCCGCATCGGGGTCCTCCAGGGGCGCCGCCAGCCGCAGGTCCCGGTCCGGTTCCAGGATGTCGTCCAGGGCGTCATGATCGGGTCGTTTGCGCAGAAAATCGTAGGTGCAATTCACCGCGATGCGATAGAGCCAGGAGGAAAAGGGACGCGCTGGGTCATAGCTTTTCAGATGCTGATGAACACGCAGGAACACCTCCTGAGCAATCTCCCGCGCGTCCTCGGCATTGCCGACGATCTGATAGGCAAGGGCCCAGATCCGGCGCTCGTGGGACACCACCAGCTCGTCAAAAGCCTCCTCTTCGCCCCGAAGGGCCCGCTGGACCAGATCGGACGTCGCCGCCTCCGTACCGCGGCCAGTTCCGGCAAGGGCCCGGCCTTTGCGCGGACTGGATTATAGAATAGCCTTCCGGCGGGTCAACTCGGTCATGTCCGGCCGGGGCCCCGTCATCTTTTCAGGGGAGTGACCCTGTGCTCGACTGGATCGACCGCCAAGCCCGCCGCCTGGAGGAGGCACCCGGCAGCGCCATGACCTACGGCGCCACCTTTGCCGCCATCGTCATGGCCCGGCACCTCCTGGAGATCCTGGCGGGACAGAACCCGGTCTACTTCCCCTTCCAGTTCTACATCCACTACGCCCTGGCCTACGTGGCGCCCTTCCTGGCCCTGATCCTGGTCCTGCACACCTTCGCCCTCGTGCCCATTGCGCGGGTAGCCCGCCTCATGCTCCATGTCTGGGCCCTGACACTGCTGCCACCGCTGGTGGACCTCCTGCTCGGGCGGGGCGGTGAAGCCATCGGCTACCTGCGGCCCGGAAACAGAGGCGTCGGCGAGATGTTCCTGCGCTTTCTTGACCCCACTGCCTCGTTCGCCGGCACCACCCCGGGGATCCGGGTCGAAACGGCCGTGGCCTGCCTTCTCGGTGCGGCCTACGTCTACCTCCGGGGACGGCGGCACCGGTCCTGGCCGTCCCTGCTGGCCGCCTGCCTGGGAGCCGCAGCAGGCGTCTATGTCACTGCCCTGGGCTTCTTCACCCTGCCACGCCTGTTCGAGGCGGCCACTTTCCGCCTGACGGGCTGGGAGACGTCCCACCTCTACCTTCTGCCGGTGTTCCTGAAGCTGCCGGAACCGGTCTCCATCACGGTGCTCGATCGCCTCTATACGCTCTACCTGGTGCCTCTCTGCCTGCTCCTGGCGGCCATCTGTGTCTGGCGTGCAGGGCGCACACGGGACGACATGAAATCCCTCCACCTGCCCGGCCCCGCAGGACTGGCCGCAGGAGTCCTGGTGGTGTTCGGCCTGCTTCTCGGGAGTGCGACCCGCCGTCTTCTGGAACCAGAGCTGGGGCCCCTCACCCCGGTGGATCTCCTGGCGGCGGCGGCCCTGGTCGTGGCCGGCATCCTGATCCCCGCCGCGGCCCGGCTCCTGGCGGCCCGGAAACCGGCGCCTGTGACCGGCGCCGTCCTGGCCCTTGCAGCCACAATTCTGGCCCATTGCTCAGGAACTTCGGCAGGCGCCCTCCTCCTGGTCGCCCTCTTCCTGGGGCTGGTCCGCCGCCTTCCTCCCCTGGCCCTGGATCGGCTCCAGCCGGCGGGGGCTCTGTCCACCGGGGTGGCGGGCCTGGCCCTGTTCGGGGCCGGCATGGCCTGGGCACTGGGACAGGAGGCTCTCATGCTGATGCCCCACGCCATGGCGATCAGCCTGGTGGCCGGCCTTGCCCTGGCCTCCCTGGCCGCCACACCGCAGCGACGCGAGACGGCGCCGGGCCGCCTGCGCCTCATCCAGGCGAAGGCGCCCTTCTTCCTTCTCCCGGCGGGACTCCTCGCGGCGGCCCTGGGCTTCCCCACCCCGCCTGCGGCGACTCTGGCCGGCCTGGGTGCCGTGGGGGCCGCGCTGCTGCCTCGCCTCCTGGGGCGGCGCCAACCCGCGCTGGAAAGCGTGGCCTGGGTTCTCGCACTGGCCCTGGTGGGCGGAGCGTCCCTTGCCAGTATGGACACCACCACAGCCCTGGCCACCGAGACCACCTCGCGGGCCAAGTTCCTCATCGGCAGGGGCATGGAGGCGGAGGACGCTCAGCGGTACGAGGAGGCCGCCGCGCTCTACCGGCGAAGCCTGCTGCAGGATCCCGGCCGGGCCGCGGCCCATGCCCGCCTGGCTGAGATCCTCTGGCAGCATCTGAACGAGCCTGCGGCCGCCACGGAGCAATTCCGCCGGGCCCTGGACCTGGACCCCGATGATCTGGCCAGCCTGACCCAGCTGGCGAATCTGCTCAGGACCGACGGCCGGATCGACGAGGCCCTTGTCCTTCTGCGCCATGCCCTGGACGTGGCCCCCGGCCTACCCTCTCTCTGGTGGGAGTACGCCGGCACGCTGGCCCGTCTGCCGGCTGCCCGGAACGAAGAAATGGCTGCCCTTGAGACCTACATGGAGCGCTCCGCCGGGCAGAAGGCGGAGGAAGGCTTTCGCCTGCACGCCCGCCAGCGCCTGCGTCTGTTGACCGCCGCCGGGGAGGACGGGAGTCCGCCTAGAAAGGACTGAGATCCCCGTGCGCGTTGACCGCCACCACCGAGAAAAAATCCCCTTCGCTATCCAGCAGGTCAACCCCCGTCTCCAGGACCATGGCCCGCACCGGCGTCATGGAGGGCAGATCGGCGCGCGAAAACGGAGCTGTGGCCGCGTAAACCTCGTAATGATCCACCGCCAGGCGGGCGCCGTCCACATCAACGGTGACCGGCGGCCAGCTCAGGTGCACCGTGCCGGCGACCGGCCGGCTCAGGACCAGATCCGTGATGGCCAGGGGCAGTCCGGAACCGGCGGCCGACTGCCCGCCGGTGGTGTCGGTGGCCTGCACCAGGTAGAACCGCGCCCCCACGCCACTGATACCGCCCAGGTGCCGGTACGACGGACTCGGCAGGTCCCCCACGGTGCCGAGCTGGTTGCCCGGGGACAGGATGAAGACGGGGCTGACACTGCTGGAGTGGATTCCGTACGAGCTGACGGTGATGGGGTCGCCATACAGATCCTCGGTCACCGAGGTCCAGGCAAGGACAACATCGTTGCCATCGCGAGACACCATCACGTCGGTGATGGCGCGCGGCGGGCGCAGGCCGAGCACGAAGCGCGGCGTGGCCGACACCGGCGCTGTCGGCGGGCCGGCCAGGCCTGAGGTGTTCACCGCCTCCAGGGTGAGGATGACGAGCTGGTCCTTGACCAGGCCGGACAGCAGCCCGGTGGTCGAACCGCCCTTGAATGTGGCCTCCTGGTCCAGGACTGCGGGATCGACTCCATATCGGACCCGGTAAAAATCGATGTCGGACTCGGGGTTGGCCAGCCATGCCAGTTCGAGCTCCTGCCCCCTGCCGTTATCGACAGCGGCAAACCCGGCCGGCATTCCGGGCGGATCAGGATTCAAAGGGGTCGCCACCACGCATCCCGGGCCTGCCGGGCAGTCCGCGTTGGTGTTGGCAGGAACCGTGCTCATGCCGTTGCTGTCGCGGCCACGCAACCGATAAAAATATTGAACGCCGTTGCTCACCGCCGTATCGCTGAAGGTGAGAGAGGTGAAACCCGGGGGGGTCAACTCCACATAGGCGCCCGTGGCTCCGCTCTCCGAGCGTTCCAGTTGAAACGTCAACGCATCAGGTCCGGCGGTCCAGCTCAGGCCGACAACGCCATCGCCCGCCACGGCCACAGGGAGTCCGGGCGGCTCCGGATCGGGCAGCACCAGCCGGGTGGCAGGATCCCCTAGAAAGGCGAAGGAGCGGAGATCGGTGATGGCTCCCGCATCGCTGAACGCCAGCCGCAAGGCCAGGTTCAGTTCTCCCAGCAGCCGGCCCCTCTCGTCTCCCAGGAGCCGATCCCAGATGGCATTGGCCGCCACCCCCAGGAGGGAAATGAACGTCAGGTGAGAGGGCGCCAGGACCCCGATGGCACCCCGGCCGGACGTGACCAGCATGTCTTCCGCCAGGGAGTAGCTCAGATCGTTGACGGCCGTGGTGGAGGAGTCGGCGTGAAAGCCTCCGGTGATGCAGTTGATGTTGATCAGAAAGGTCGGCATGGCACCATTGGTCAGGTCATCGACATCATCGGGATCCGCGGACCGGGTCCTGTAGATCTCCACGTCCCGTCCCCAGGACTGGAAACCACCATGGCCGTTGTAATGGGTCACCGCGGCCCCGGCGTCGAGGCCGTCCTTGATCCACTGGCGCATGATCTCGCTGAGGGATGTGAGGGGCGCGCCCGGATTGCGGGAGATGAGGGCCTGCATGCTGGCCGTGGCGAACTGTTCCCCGGCACCGGCCTGATCGTTCCGGCAATTGCCGGTTGAAAAGCAGGGGCCGGTGGGATCCAGAACGCCCGGGTTCTCCGGCCGGTCGATATACCTGTCAATGGGCAGGCGCAGAGTGAACTCGAAGCCGCCGCTCTCCGCATCGCTCAGGAACAAGCTGCGGCGCGTCCAGGCCGGACCGGGTGCAATGGCTCCATAGTCGGCCAGCTTGGTGAACAGGCTCTCGGCTTCGGTAAAATCATGAACCGGCAGCCTCCCCAGCAAGACATCGGGGACATCGTCGGCGCCCAGCACAGCGGCATACTTGTTATCCATGGAGAAGTAGGTCAACTCGGGGGAGCTGACCTTGCTGGCCATGTAGGTCGGGAGGATGCTGCGCGGGACGGCATGCTGGAAATTGTTCTTGTAGTCGAAACTGGCGTCGCCCACCAGGACCACGAAGGCCGGGGCCGGAGACCATTGGGCCAGGCTCCAGGCGATGAAGTCCCGGATGGCCTGGGGTTCGGTGACGCCGAAGGAGAACTGGTCGTACACGGCTGCAAGGGGCACCACACTGGTCTGCAGACCCTGGCTCTGGCGGAGGCTCACCAGGCTGGAGAGACCGGAGGCCGGCGAGAGATCGAGAAAATCGTCGGGTCCAATGAGCAGCCAGTCGGCACCTCCACTGCTCAGATCCAGGGTCGGCGGTCGAACCGAAACAGCGTCCGGGGCCGGCTGCAAGCCCGCCCCGGCCATCACCGCGAAGCTGCGGCTGCCACCCACTCCATCGGCGGCGGCCAGTTCAAAGGTCACCTGAAAGGATCCCATGCCGGTGACCTGGGCACCCGCCAGGTGCAGGGGGGCAACCACCCCCCCGCTGGCTTCGGTCGTTTCGTACACCATGGCGTCGCCGCTGGTGAGTCCATCCACCGTGATGGTGGCATCCTGGTTGGGCACCGTGAACAGGAGGGTGTTACCGGCGGCAGTGAACAGGCGCTCATAGGCGACTTCCACCCAGTCCAGGGCCACCAGGTCCGTGGTCAACGGCACACCTCCATCCAGACGCGTGAGCGGCAGCTCCACCTCCACCGTGGTGGAATCACTGAGCTGGGACGCCGGGAAGGTCACCGCGCCGTTGTCCTCCCCCTGGGTGAACACCACCACACC
Organism: Acidobacteriota bacterium; assembly: GCA_004356015.1. GTDB lineage: Bacteria > Acidobacteriota > Polarisedimenticolia > SMYD01 > SMYD01 > SMYD01. Next base: position 7,677 of record SMYD01000175.1, read on the forward strand.
ATCCCAGTCCGCCTCATCCACCTGCAGGCTGTTCACGCTCAGCCGGGTGCGGTGCAGGCCGCTGGTGTTCCCACCGATGAGTACGCCCAGCATGCGGACCTTCAGCATCGCCACACCACCGGGGGCGGCCGCCGGCAGGGCCAGGGTCAGCGAGCGCAGCGGCGCGGTCTGCAGCAGGAACGGCTCGTCATACCAGTGGGTGGCGAGGTCGTCAGGCACGCTGTTGAGAAAAAGATCATCCTCTTCGCTATGGACCACCGCCTCATAGGACGTCAGGGGGGCGAATCCGGACACGGGCGCACCGCTGCGGGCTGTGGACATGCGCGCCCGCGTTCCGGTGGACACCCCCAGGTAGAAAGGCCGGATATCGGTGTAGTCCCCTGCCTCCCAATCATCGGGGTCCAGAAAATCGTCATGGACCCCTTCACCGAAAAAGATCACATCGTCACCCGCCGAGACCACTCCATCCCCGTCATCCAGAACCTGGATGGGAATTTCCACGCCGTTGGCCGCCACGAAGATGTCGGTCACCGGCCGGCCGGTCAGATCGGGGGCCAACGACGCCAGCCAGGCGCCGTCGAGACGGTAGACGCCATCCGTTTGCACATCCAGGCGGTAGACAACGCTGCCGGGGGTGGGGGTGAGAGGCAGAGCCGGGCGCAGCACGGGCGTGGCAGCACTCGGGTCCGCAGCCACGGACGTTGTGGCGGACTGGGAAC
>SMYD01000176.1 GCA_004356015.1 Acidobacteriota bacterium
CTACGGTGGCAGACAGCGACCTGGTCTCCTAAGGGCAGGGATGGGCGTTGGGTCGTGGAGCGCCGCTGCTGTCCATTCCCAGGTCACTCTCGCCGCCAGGGCCCTGTCCCGTGAGCAGGTAATGCACCACCTCGCCGGCATTGAGCATGGGTGCATCGGTCCAGACCGGTGTCACGAGGCCACAGGCTCGGTCCGCCAGGCCGGGTCCCATGGTGCCCTGGGTGTAGTCCCCGCCCCCCTGCAGAATAGCCAGGTCGCCCCGGTAGCCGTTGTAGGCCGTGAACACCGTTTCCAGTGACCAGACCAGATCTCCGGCGGATGTGAGATCGACCTGCAGGAGACCGTCATCACTGTCGCAGAGGTCTCCCTCGCCATCGATGTCGCTATCAACCTGGTAGGGGTTTGCGACCGCCGGGCAGTTGTCACCGGCGCACTCGCTGAGACCGTCGCCGTCATTGTCGGTTTCGGGGACCCCCACCAGGTTCGGCCAGTCGGGGTGGTTGCAGTCGTTGTTGAGGCCATCGCAGATCTGGGGCGCGCCGGGAAAGATCTCGATATTCGTGTCATCGCAGTCGGCGCAGGCGAAGAAGCCGTCCAGGTCCATGTCTTCCTCCCCCGTCGGAATGTCCGGCCATGAGGGGTCATCGCAGTCGTTGTTGAGTCCATCGCAGATCTGGACTGCGCCAGGAAAGATGGAACTCTCACTATCATCGCAATCCTTGCAGGCCGACACGCCGTCGCCGTCCATATCATCGCAGCCACAGGTGAGCCGGGTCAGGTTCACCTCGATGTCATCCCAGACCACGGCGTACCCCGTCCCGTGCCAGACCATGTCGGGAGCGCGGGAGACAAGACCCAGGTCGATGCTGACCCGCAGGTCCACCAGGTCGGGACGCAGGCCGTCGTCGCCGATGCGGGCGAAGAAGATCTCGGCGTTGAAGATACGGGTGTCGCGCCAGGCCACGCCGAACTCCTCCCCTGTCCAGGCCAGCGCCGGTTGATCCGACGTATCGCTGTCGTTGGTGATCCTGGTGGGCAGAAGACCCTGGGGAACACCTGGGGCCGAGATCAGGCGAAAGTAGATTTCCCTGTTCAAATCCCGCTCATCGGTCCAGGCCACGCCGAACTCGCTCCCTGTCCAGGCCAGGGAAGGCTGGGCGGAGATGGCCGCGTCGGCGGTCACCGCCTGGGGAGTGCCGGAAGGGGCGCCCAGGTTGTCAAGCACCAGGACGTAGATCTCCTTGTTGAGATCCCTCTGGTCGGTCCACGCCAGGCCATAGCCATTCCCCGTCCAGACAAGGGAGGGCTGCTCGGAGACGGCGCTGTCATTGGTAAGCCGTGTGGGACCTGACGTGATGGAACTGTCGGTGGCGATACGGGCGAAGGTGATCTCTCGGTTTCCCTCCGCCTCGTCAGACCATGCGAGACCGTACTCGGTGCCGGTCCAGACCAGGTCCGGTTCGCCGGAGAAGGCCGCATCGCTGGTCACCCGGCGGACCGGACCGCTGAACACGCCAAGAGCCGTGAGACGCTGGAAATAGATCTCGGGATTGCCGTCTCTCTCGTCCACCCAGGCCACCGCGAACTCCGTCCCGTTCCAGACCAGGCTAGGGCGCCGGGATGACACGCTGGTCGTGGTGATTCGGGTCTCGCCGCCGACGGGAAGTCCTGTGGCATCCATGCGCTGGAAATAGATCTCCTCCTGGCCGTCGCGCTGGTCGGTCCAGGCCAGGCCGTAGCCGCTGCCGGTCCAGGCGAGGGAAGCCTGGCGGGAGATGTCAGGATCGGAATTGTAAATCCGGTCAGGCCCGGATCGGGTCAGAATCAGGCAGCGGCCGTCGCAGAAGGGTGAATCGTCCACCAGGCCGTTGCAGTCGTTATCGAAGCCGTCGCAGAGTTCGGGAAGGCCGGGCGCCTGGGCGGCGCTGGCATCGTTGCAGTCGGCGGGCGGTGACACACCGTCGCCATCGGCGTCGGCGGCCAGGGCAGGTGCCCAGACCATGGAAACAAGCAGAACGAGCCCCAGGGTTGTCTTCACTCGATTCACAAGGGCATCCCCCTCCCCGGTCGAATTATACGGGGAAAGGCGGCATCTCCCAAGTTTTTTCGTGGGCAAATTGCGGGCTACCCGTCCGCCGCGCTGCGCATGTCTCCAGTATGAACCGTTACCCATGTGTGCGGAATGGACCGTGGTACGCCCGGCAGGAATCGAACCTGCGACCTAGGGATTAGGAATCCCTCGCTCTATCCCCTGAGCTACGGGCGCATGGCGGAGAGGGCCTCAGTTTATCGCGATCCCGTGACGCGAGGTAGACGGTTGATTCATGTGCTTCCAGGAGCGATGCTACTCTTTCAGGGACGGGTCACCGGGTCACTCGCCGGGTCGTGTGTCACCGAGGAGACATGATGAAATTCCGCTTTCTCATCTGGTCCGGTCTCACCATCCTGCTGGCCGGGGGGCTGGCTCTGTCGGGATTCGACGTGCAGGTGGTCAAGACCACCTACAACCTGGCGGATCTCGAGCTTGTGGCTGTCCTGCCGCCCGCCTGCCAGGCCGCGGTCAACTGCACCTGGATTGAAAAGCGACTCGATGAAGACCTCTACGCCGGCAAGTACTTCGCGCATATCCCGTCATCGCGAGTGCGCCAGGAGATGCTGGAACTGGATATCCAGATCTGGGATGACGAGGCGCGGGAACTCATGGCCGAGTCTTTAGGCGTCACCGCGTTTCTGTTGCCGGTCATCACCGTGGCCGGTCACGGCGGCAGCGGCGGTTCCGTCGGTGTCTATTCAGGCGGCATCGGGGTCTCGGGCTTCGGATCCTCGAGCACCGGTGGAGCTGAGTTGGTGTTCATCCGCGCCAGCGACGGGAAGGAGATCATCCATGGCGAGGGGTTCGGGAAATCGGGCTTCCGCAGCCAGAAGGGTGTCGTGCTCAAGATCTTCCGGCGCATCCTGAAGGACGCCTTCCCGGAATAGCGCCGACCTCCTCGCGCTCAGCGACCATAGTCGTCGCACCAGTGACGTTTCTCTTCGGTGCGGCCTGCGATAGCGGCCTGGATGTCCACCATGGGCATCGCCACCCTGTCCAGGCCGGTGAGGATGTCCAGGACGCTGTCCCTCTCAAGGCTCATCCGGCGAATCTTGGCATACCCCGCCTGCGATGGACTGAGGCGGCCCTGGGAATCCCGGATCTCCCCTTCCAGGTCCAGGCCGGCGAAGAAGCCGGCGACGGCGTAATCGGCCATGACACTGCGGGGCACGGAGAAATCCACGTAGGTGCGGTCGTCGGTCACGGGTCTGACGCCTGCTGCATAAGCGGCGGTCTGCTCCTCGTTCATGAGCAGCTGGCTCAGGAAATCGTAGGGGTCGCCCATCCCCACCTCGGCGAGATCGCGATGGACCCGCTCGCTCTGGAACCGGTTGAGGAAGCGGGGCAGATCGATTTCCAGGGGCCCGTCAGTGCCCACCATGAGGATGCCGAAGCACTTGGGCGGCTGCCACAGAGTGGTGTGGGGAAAGACCGACCTGAAGGCCTGGATCAGCATCTTGAACTCCAATTCAGGCATCTTGCGGATGTTCAGCCACTGGGTGACGACCCCGCCGGGGTTGAGGCGCTTCTTGACCAGCTCATAAAATTCCAGGGTGTAGAGGTTGACCACGCCGGCGGTATGCATCTCCGGCGGCTCCAGGGTCACCACGTCGTAGTGGGTCGGCGTGGTCAGGAGATGAATACGCCCATCCTCGATGAACAGCTTCACGCGGCTGTCCTCCAGGATATTCTTGTTGGTGGCGGTGAAGAAATGGGCGGTGGAGATGACCCCCGGTGAGAGCTCGACGCAGTGGATGCGGCTGGCCGGGTGCTGTCCCACGGCGCTGAGTGAGTTGCCCACACCGAAGCAGATGACCAGTACATCCTGAGGGTCCTCATGGAGCAGCATGGGCAGGTGGCCGGAGATCCTGTTCTCGTGCACCGAGAAGATGCCGGCGGTGCCGCGGCCATCGGCATAATAGATGGTGCGCGTTTCAAGACGGCCCGGCTCGAACTCGGCCACGACCACCGTGTCGGTGGCCTCGTCCTTGTAGAAGAGCACCTGGGCGAACCGTCGCTCGAACGCCGCCTTGAACAGCTCCCGGGGCACGGTGGCCGGCACCAGCAGGGCTGTGGCCACCAGCACCGCGGCCCAGGCCCAGCCGCGGGTGCGGGAAGGCGCAGACGTCTTCCACAGAAGGATGGCGGCCAGGCTCAGATTCGCCAGCACCAGGACGGCCGCCGTGGGACCCAGGCCGATGGCCGGGATGAGGACAAATCCACAGAGGAAGGCCCCGCCCATGGTCCCCAGGGTGTTGATGGCGTAAATCGAACCCAGGCTGTGGCCGGCTCTTGTAACGTCGGTGGTCACGGCACGGGCCGCCAGGGGGAAGGCCGCGCCCATGAAGAAGGCCGGCAGCAGAAGGATGACGGTGGCCTGGAAGAAAATCAGAACGCTGGCCGCCATGAACGAGTGGATGGGCAGAATGCGGGTCAGGACCTGAGCGATCTCGGGCAGCCACATGTAGAGCCAGATGGAGATCAGTGACGCGAAGCCGATGCAGAATTCGATGACGCCCAGGGCGCGGACCGGGTTGCCCAGGTGATCGGCCAGCCAGCGCGCCATCACGAAGCTGCCGGCGGCCAGCCCGAACAGGAACACCACCAGCATGGCGGAGAAGGCGTAGGTGGAGTTGTGCAGGTAGAAGACCAGCAGGCGGGTCCAGAGCACTTCATAGGCCAGGGAGATGAATCCCGAGAGGGCGAAGACCACCAGGGTCCAGCGGATGAGTCCCGCCGAATGGGGTTTCGTTCCGGGCCGGGAGGCAGGTTTGACCGCGGCCTTCTCGCGTTGCCGGGCCGGTTGCCGGCTGTCCACCCACAGGGCACCGGCAGCCACCAGAGCGTTCATGGCGATGGCCAGATAGGTGGTCATGGCCACGCCCAGGGGGCCGATGAGCAGAAAGCCGGCAGTGAACGCCCCGGCCACAGCGCCGAACGTGTTGACCGCATAGAAGACGCCGGCGTCCTGCCCGATGCGCTCTCGGGAGCGGATGAAATAGCGCCCCAGGACGGGCACCGTGGCACCCATGCAGGTGGCGGGCAGGAGCAGGGCCGCCCCGCCGAGAACGAAACGCGCCAGGTTCACCAGCAGGTTGTTGCCCTCGAACAGGTGGTGCACCAGCACGTAGACCGGCGTCAGGCCCGCCAGGATCAAGGGCAGGAACAGGGCGTAGACGCCGATGCCGGCCTCCAGCAGAGCATAGGTGCGTAATGGCCTGCGGCCTTCATCGGCCAGACGGCGAAATCCCCATGAGCCCAGGGCCAGGCCGCCCATGAACGCCACAAGGACGGTGGCGGTGGCATAGGCGCTGACCCCGAAGACGAAGGTCAGCATCCGCATCCAGACGACTTCATACACCAGCCCGGCAAAACCCGAAAGGAAACAGAGTCCCAGGACCGCCATGTGCAGCCGGCTGCGGCGTGGGGCTGAAGGGTGTGGCGTCAAGGCGTCAGGTTCCTGGCTCCCGCGCCGGGCGCGTGGACCCGCAATCCTACCACGGCAACTTGAGAGGCCGGGGAGTGAAGCGGACCACCTGGGCCGTTGTGACCTGATGGGCTTGCCAGTCCGGCGGCAGTTCCAGGGCGACTCTCCCCTTCAGGACTTGCTGCATGCCGAGGGAGACACACAG
>SMYD01000177.1 GCA_004356015.1 Acidobacteriota bacterium
CGTCAGCGTCAAGCAGATCACAACTGTGGTACGGCGCGCCGAGATCGTCCGCCACCTCCCGCCGCCCGGTGGCCAGTACCTGGTCACCACTGGCCAGCAGATGCCGGACAAGATATCGGCCCGTAAAACCCGTGGCCCCCGTGACCAGCGCCTTCACACCCGCTCCTGCGGTGACATGTTGGGCGTCCCCGCCTTCAAGCGCTGAATGTCCGCCTCCACCATCAGGCGGATCATGTCATCAAATTCCATCCGCGGCTCCCACTTCAGGATCTCTCGCGCTTTGGTGGCGTTCCCGACCAGGTGGTCCACCTCTGCGGGACGGATGAGTTCCGGATCTTGCGAGACATATTTTTCAGGATCCAGCCCCACGACAGCGAAAGCCGTGGACACCAGTTCACGCACGGAACGGCTCTTGCCGGTGGCGACAACAAAATCGCCGGGCTCGGGCTGCTGCAGCATGCGCCACATGGCCTGGACATAGTCACCGGCGTAGCCCCAATCACGACAGGCATCCAGGTTGCCAAGTTTCAGGGACTGGTCCAGGCCGAGGCTGATCCTGGCAACACCCAGCGTCACCTTTCGCGACACGAACTCAGGGCCCCGCCGGGGCGACTCATGGTTGAAGAGGATTCCCGAGGAGGCGAACAGATCGTAGCTCTCGCGGTAATTGACCGTGATCCAGTGCCCATAGACCTTGGCGACCCCGTAGGGACTGCGGGGATGGAACGGTGTCGATTCATCCTGAGGGGTTTCGCGCACCTTCCCGAACATCTCGCTGCTGGAGGCTTGATAAAAGCGGATTCCCGGGTCGACCAGACGAACGGCCTCCAGGAGCCGTGTCACGCCCAGGGCCGTGAACTCCCCCGTCAACATGGGCTGCGCCCAGGATGTGGGCACGAACGATTGAGCCGCCAGGTTGTAGACCTCTGTTGGACGCGCCTCGCGCAGTGCACTGATGAGAGAGAACTGGTCCAGAAGATCCGCATGCACGAAGGAGATGCGATCACGGAGATGATTGATACGATCAAAGTTTCCCGTGCTGGCCCGCCGGACCATGCCCGACACCTGGTAGCCCATCTCCAGAAGAAATTCCGCCAGGTAGGAGCCATCCTGACCGGTGACGCCGGTGATCAGGGCGCGCCGTTTCATGACTTCCCCCTTTCCTCATCCCCCACGGAGCGGGAAGCGAAGCGGTCGGCGAGGCGCCGGACTTCCTCGGCTCTCTCGCGGGGACAGACCAGGACCGCGTCCCCGGTGCTCACAACCACCAGATCATGCAATCCCAGAGCGCCCACCTTGACTCCCAGGCCAATCAGGAGAGTATCCGAGCAGTCCAGCGCGACCACATCTCCCATTCCCCTGTTGCCTTTGTCGTCGGCAGGCAGGCACCGGCCCAGAGATTCCCAGTTGCCGATATCGGACCAGCCTGCATCCAGGGGCATCACCACCAGATGATCGCTTGGTTCCAGGACGGCATAATCCAGGGAGAGACACTCGCAGGCCGCAAACTCCCGGGCCCAGCCCTCGGCATCTCCCGCAGCGCGGAGACGCACAGCTTCGCCAAGATGCTCGGCCATCACCGGCCTGGAAGCCGCCATTTCTCCGGCCATGTCCGCGGCCCGAAAAACCAGCATGCCGCAGTTCCAGAGGTGGTTGCCACCTTGAAGAAAGGCCTTGGCCGTCGGGGCGTCAGGCTTTTCCGTGAATCGTTCCACCTGGAAGAACTCATCCCCCAGTTCGCGACCCTTCTCGATATAGCCATACCCGGTCGCGGCTTCGTGAGGGACAGCTCCGAGAACAACCAGCCCACCCTGCTCATGGCACCGCTTGATGGCGCGCTGAAAGGCCTGGCGCAACCGTGGCTCATCCTGGACCAGGTGGTCCGCCGGCAGAACGACCAGAATCGCCTCCGGATCGTGCCGTTGCATCAAGAGCGCGGCAAGGCCCACGGCCGGGCCCGTATCCCGAGGGACCGGCTCCATCAGCAGCCCATCATCTCCCATCTCCGGCAGTTCTTCCCTCACCTGCGCAGCGATCTCCGGGCTGCACGCAACCCGGATGTTGGCTTTTGGCGCGAGTCCGGCGGCACGCTGATAGGTTCGTCGCAAGAGGCTCTCGCCTCCCAGGAGCGAGAGAAAAGGCTTGGTCTGCCCGGGTCGGCTGGCCGGCCAGAAGCGAGCGCCCGCTCCGCCGGCAAGAATCACAGGGTAGACGTTGGGCATCTGGATCACGCCTGCCGGTACCACTGAATCGTGCGCTTCAGGCCTTCCTCCAGGTCGATCTCGGGCTTGTAACCCAGGAGCTTCCCGGCCAGGGAGATATCGGCCAGAGAGTGGCGCACATCACCGGGCCGCCCGTCTTCGTAGCGCGGCGGGAGGTCATCATGTCCACAGGCGGCGGCAATGCGCTGCGCCAGGTCATTGACGCTGATGCGCAGGCCACAGGCAATGTTGACGGCCTTCCCCCATGCCGGCTCAGGCGCCTCGCAGGCCAGGCGATTGGCGCGCACGACGTTGTCGATGAAGGTGAAATCCCGCGTCTGGCCCCCGTCACCATAGATGAGCGCCGACTTGCCCGCCAGGGCTGCGGTGGCGAACTTGGGAACCACAGCCGCATAGTCGGATGCCGGATCCTGGCGGGACCCGAACACATTGAAATAGCGCAACGCCACGGTGGGCAGGCCATGCAGATGACTGAAAACCGCACAGAGATGTTCGCCGGTCAGCTTGCTGACGGCATAGGGCGAGAGGGGTGTGGGAATCATGCTCTCGATCTTGGGCAGGGTCGGCGTGTCTCCGTAGATGGAAGACGACGAGGCATATACGACGCGCTTCACACCCGCTGCCTTGGCCGCTCGCAGGACGGTGAGAGTCCCATCCACGCCGATGGCCATGGAGGTGACCGGGTCGGCGACCGACCGCGGGACCGAAGGCAGGGCCGCCTGGTGCAGGACGTAGGCCACGCCACGCATGGCCTCTTCGACCTGAGCAAAGTCCCGAACGTCTCCCTCCATGACGACCAGCGAGGGATTGCCGGTGAGATCGGCGAGATTCTCCCGCTTGCCGGTCAGGAAGTTGTCCAGGACCCGGACCCGGGCTCCTTCATCCAGAAGAGACCGCACCAGGTGCGAACCGATGAAACCCGCCCCGCCGGTGATGAGAAATTCCGTCGCCATCTAGCGCCCCACGCCCATGTATTCGAATCCCAGTCCGCGCATCTCTTCGGGCTCGTAGATATTGCGCAGATCGGCCAGGTTGGGCTGTTTCATGACTTCCTTGATCCGCTTCATGTCCATGTTCCTGAACTGATTCCACTCGGTGGCCAGCACCAACAAGTCAGCGCCCCGTGCGGCGTCGTATTCATCATCACAGGTGATGATATCCAGATCCATGGCCCTGGCCCCTGGCATCCCCACCGGGTCAAAAGCACGAATCCCGGCCCCCTTCTCCTTCAGGAGCCGGATGATCTTGATGGCCGGAGATTCGCGCAGGTCATCGGTATTGGGCTTGAAGGTCAGACCCAGGACCGCCACCGTCCGCCGGGCCAGGGGACCGAATCGTTTCTCCATGCGGGCGACTATCAGGCCGGGACGGGCCTTGTTGACCTGCTCCGCTGCCTTCACGATCTTGAACTCCTGCCCGCTGGCTCTCGCCATGGCCATGGCCGCCTGGGTGTCCTTGGGAAAGCATGACCCGCCATAACCGGGTCCGGGATGCAGAAACTTCATGCCGATGCGGCGGTCCAGGCCCATTCCCCGGGCGACATCATGGACGTCGGCACCCACGGCGGCACAGAGATCCGCGACCTCGTTGATGTAGGAGATCTTGACGGCCAGAAACGCGTTGGCCGCATACTTGATCATTTCGGCCGAGACCACGGAGGTCTCGATGAACGGCGTCTCGATGAGAAAGAGCGGGCTGTAGAGATCCTTGAGGATGGCCGCGGCCTGGGCGTCATCGGTGCCGATGACCACCCGGTTGGGTCGCAGAAAATCCTCCACCGCCGATCCTTCGCGCAGGAACTCCGGATTGCTGGCCACCGAGAAGTGGGTCCGTCCCCCCGATACTTTCTGGATGACTTCGCGGATCATGCGACCGGTGCCCATGGGCACGGTGCTCTTGGTCACCACGACCTTGTAGCTGTCCAGGCAGTGACCGATCTCCTCGGCCACAGTGCGGACATAACTCAGGTCCGCTTCACCGGTCTCGGACTGGGGCGTGCCCACGGCAATGAAGACCACAAGCGAGCGGCTCACGGCCTGTTTCAGATCCGTGGTGAAGGTCAGCCGCTCGGATTTCATGTTGCGCCGGACGATCTCCTCGAGACCCGGTTCATAGATGGGGATTTCACCCTTTTGCAGCCGGGCGATCTTGTCAGCCTCCTTGTCCACGCAAGTGACCCGCACACCGAACTCGGCGAAACAGGCACCCGTGACCAGGCCCACATAGCCCGTACCGATGACCGCGATATTCATTCCTGGACCTCCCGGCGATACCACTCGACAAAGCGGGGTATGCCCTGCTCAACCGGCACCGACGGTGCGTAGCCCAGCTCACCGCGAGCCCGGGTCACATCTGCATAGGTGCATTCCACATCGCCAGGCTGGGCGGGTTCTTCCCGCACATCCGCCTTGCGGCCCACCGTCTCCTCGATGAGCTCGATGAGCCGGGACAGGGGGGTCGTCAGAGATTCTCCCAGATTGTAAATGCGGTAGCCGCGAGATTTCTCCGCCGCTGCCATGACGCCGTCGATGATGTCATCGATATAGGTGTAATCCCGGACCGTCCCGCCGCCGCCGAAACGCGGCACCGGCCGGCCCTGGCTGATCAGGCGGGTGAATTTATGGATCGCCATCTCGGGCCGCTGCCGCGGACCGTACACGGTGAAAAATCGCAGGCAGGAGATATCAAGGCCATAGAGATGATGATACGTGTACGCGACCAGCTCACCGGCTTTCTTGCTGGCGGCATAGGGAGAGATGGGATGGTCCACCGGGTCGTCCTCGGCAAACGGAACTTTCTTGTTATTGCCGTACACCGACGAAGAAGAGCCGAACACAAAGCAGCCCACCTCGTGGACGCGGGCCGCTTCCAGCAGCGTCACGGTTCCGACCACGTTGACATCCTGATAGAGGCGTGGCTCCTCCAGGGAAGGCCGCACGCCGGCACGGGCCGCCAAGTGGAACACAGTATCAAACCGTTCCCTGGCGAAGAGGCCGTTCACCAGATCCTCGTCCCGAATATCTCCTTCCACCAGGCGGAAGCCGCTGTCCTTCTCGAGATGGCGCAGGTTGCGCCGCTTGAGAGCCGGCTCGTAAAACGGATCGAAATTATCCAGGACGACAACATTCACATCCTCGCGCCGCAGGCGTTCAGAGAGGTGCGAACCGATGAATCCGGCGCCGCCGGTGACCAGTACCTTCTTCATCTCATCCCTCTTAGAGGCGGCGCAGGCGGCATGTTCCGGGCTTCATGCCACCCGTTGCGTTGCGCGCATCGAACACGGCTACCGAATGATCCACAACAGCCTGGTAGTCCACGTCGCGGTGGTGGGTGACGATGACGGCGCAATCATAGGTGGCCAGGGTCGCCGGTGTCAGATCCACGGAACGTTTCTCACTGCCGTTGGTCCGCAGTTCAGGAACATAAGGGTCTGCATAGTCAACCACGGCACCACGATCTTCCAGGAGACGTATCAGATCCAGGGCCGGTGACTCGCGCACATCACCGGTATCCGGCTTGTAGGTAACGCCCAGGACCAGGATCTTCGCGCCGCGCACGGATTTCTCCATCTCATTGAGAAGGTCGGTGACTTTCCCGACCACATAGAGCGGCATGTTGGCATTGATCTCCGAGGCCAGCTCGATGAACTTGGCGTAAAAGTTGAGCGTCTTGAGCTTCCAGGAGAGGTAATGGGGATCCAGGGGGATACAGTGCCCGCCGATGCCCGGTCCCGGGTAGAACGGCATGAAACCGAACGGCTTGGTGGCCGCGGCATCGATGACCTCCCAGACGTTGATGCCCAGGCGATCGCACATGAGAGCGATCTCGTTGACCAGGCCGATATTCACAGCCCGGAAGGTATTCTCCAGAAGCTTGACCATCTCGGCACTCTGGGTGCTGGAGACCGAGACCACCTCACTGACGGCAGCCCCATAGAGGGCCGCGGCCATCTCGGTGCAGGCCGGCGTCATGCCACCCACCACCTTGGGGGTGTTGTGGGTATCGAATTCCTTGTTGCCCGGGTCAACCCGCTCAGGCGAGAAAGCCAGATGGAAATCCTCGCCTGCCTTGAGGCCGCCGGCCTCCAGGCGCGGGCGCAGGATCTCTTCCGTGGTCCCGGGATAGGTCGTGGACTCGAGAACCACCAGCATCCCCTTGCGCATCTGCGGAGCGATGCTGTCCAGAGCAGACACGATGTAGGAGATATCGGGGTCGCGAGTTTTACGCAAAGGCGTGGGGACACAGATGATGACAATATCGAGATCGCCGGCCTCGGCGAACTCGGTATGGGCGGAAAACCGGCCGGTGGCCAGGGCGGCACCGAGGCGCTCGTCCGGGACATCACCGATGTGGGAGCGGCCCTCGCGCATCTGGGACACTTTCTGGCCATCCACATCGATACCCGCCACCGGGAAACCGGCCTCGATGAACTCCAGGGCCAGGGGCAGGCCCACATAGCCCATGCCCACAACCCCGATGCGAGCGGACCGATCGCCGATTTTATCTCTCAGATTCACGTCGTTTTCCCCCGGAAATCGGGCCCGCAGGCGGCGCGCAGGTCGGCGATGAATATACCCTGTTTGCCGCGAAGTTCAAGCGGCATCGGGACTTGCGGGCGCTACGCGGGCTGTGCCTGCCTCAGGGGCGGGCGGCCTTTTCGGCCTCCTCCACTTCCCTCGCATACTCCTCGATTTTCTGCTTGATGGCCTTGTTGCGCATCCGCCGCGCAACCCATTTCAGGAAGCGGCTGTCCGAGAGACCACCGACCACCTCGGTGGCCTGGTCATACAGTTCCGGCTCATTGAGAAGCAGGCCCAGGGATCCCTCGCCCCTGTCGATCTTGTCCAGGATGCTGGCGATATGGGCCAGACTCTCATCGAGCCGGGCCGTCATGGTGCGGCCGTATTCCTCATCCACCACCAGTCTTCCGATCAAGCCGTCGCCCGAGCTGATCTTGCCGACCACATCGCGCAATTCAACTACCAGTTCACCCAGATCATCCTGCATGACCTGGAGATCCGAATTTTCCGCCAGCATCTGCCCCAGGAACCCCTCCCCGGCTTCGACGCGGGCACTGATGCGATCCACCCGCTCCAGCACGGTGGTCATGGTCTCGAACGTGCTGCGCCCGAACTCATCGTCGGCCAGAAGCCTTCCCAGCAGCCCTTCACCCCGATCCAGGCGGGCCGCGACCTGATTCAGGTGGGCGATGGTCTGGGTCGCTTCCTCCACCATCTGGTTCCCGAACTGGGGGTCTTTGAGAAGCCGTGAAAGAACGCTGTCCCCCTGGGCCAGATAGCCGAGGATCTCGCTGAACTGAGTAGAGATCACTTCGAGATTGCCGGCGATGGTCTGGGACTGGGCAATCAACCGCTCGATCTCATTGCGGGGCGCAGGGATAAAGCCGTCCTCGGGGATGAGAGGGTTCTCTGCGCCGCCGGGCGTGAGTTCCACATATTTCTCCCCGGAGAGATAGGTCAGGATCTTCAGGGTGGCCGTGGTGCCTTCCCGAATTCTCTCGCGGGCGGAGTGATCGATGCCCAGAATCACTTCCACCCGGACCTTGCCCGGCGCAGTGGGCAGGGAAATACCCTTGACGATACCCACCTGGACGCCGATGAGGCGAACCGGCGAGCCC
>SMYD01000178.1 GCA_004356015.1 Acidobacteriota bacterium
CTGGAGCCAGCGCGCGGGGTCGAACCGCGGACCTGCTGATTACGAATCAGCTGCTCTACCACTGAGCTACGCTGGCTTCAGGGCGAGAAATTTAGCATCTCCGGGTCTGGGATGGCTATACGAGGCAGAAGAGCCTATCATCGCCGAGGAGGCCTCACATGACGCAGATCACCTGCAGCCGTTGCCGGGAAAACAAAGACCTCATGCCCGAGCCGCCCTTCCCGGGCGACCTGGCCCAGATCGTCCAGCGACATGTCTGTGCTGAGTGCTGGCGAGGCTGGCTCCAGGCCCAGGTCAACCTCATCAATGAGAACCACTATGTCATGACCGACCCGGACCACCGCGCCCAGCTCAACAAGCAGATGCGGGTCTTCCTGAGCCTTCCGGACTGACACAGGCCCTCCCTCAGAAGCAGAAATTGCCCCGGGCCTTGAGCAGATCACCCAGTTCGCGGCGCCTCGCAGGATCGCTGTCGAAGACACCGCGGTAGTTCGAGGTCACCGCCACCGCCTGCTGCTTTTCCACACCGCGCATGGCCATGCACAGGTGGAACGCCTCGATGATACAGGCCACTCCCTGAGGCTGGACCGCCTCCTCAAGGGTCTCGGCGATTTGCCGGGTCAGTCGCTCCTGCACCTGCAGACGGCGGGCAAAATGATTCACCAGACGGGGGATGCGCGAGAAGCCCAGAATGGATTCGGCGGGCAGGTAGGCCACGTGACAGCGCCCGAAAAACGGCAGCAGGTGATGCTCACACAGCGAGTAGAACTCCACATCGCGGATCAGGACCAGGCCCGATCCCTCGGCGGGAAAGATTCCCTCGGCCAGCAGATCCTCCAGATTGGTGCCGTCCCGGTCGGTGAGACGGGCCAGGGAGCGGGCCACGCGCGCCGGAGTGGCGGCCAGCCCGGGACGATCGGGGTTCTCCCCCATCCAGTCCAGCAGGCGGCGGACGGCCGCTTCGGCCTCCCCACTCCCGGGTCTCGTCTTCTCTGTGCTCATGAATCCGCGGTACTCCTGAGGCCGCGGATCATACAGGATCAGGGGGTGAAGATGCGGCCGAAGTTATTGGCCAGGCGGGTCAGGTCGATGCCGTCAATGGTGCCGTTGCCGTCCAGGTCGGTCTCCACATCGTAGCGGGGATCCCCGAACGTGGAGCCGAAGGCCCGCGCCAGTCGGACCAGATCAAAACCGTCCACGCGCCCCGAAATATCGATGTCGTTGGCTTCGGTAAACGGAATCACGCCCAGAAAAACGTCGCTGTAGACATCGAACCCGTCGGTGTTGGTGATATGAACGCGGCGCGGGCCCCCCGCCGCGCTGGCACTCACCGACACTCTGATGTCCAGGAGGTGTTCCGAGAGGAGCTGGACGAAGATGACCGGTAGATCCGGGTCGGTGGCCGGCGGCAGAGGACCGTCCAGGTCCGGGATCACAATTTCTGCGGTCAGGCCCGGAAAGAAGTTGGCGCCGGAAATCAGCACCCTGTTGGAGAACGAATTGGGCCTGATGCCCGCGGGCGCCAGGCCGAAGATCTGTGGAAAACGCTTGTCGGTCCGAAACCTCACCGGCGCCGAGCGCGATTCCTGGGCGTCCAGGTCACGGGAAATCACCACCACGTCGTACTCGCTGTCCGGAAGAAGTCCGGCGATCAGAATGGTATGGGACAGAGCAAAGCGCTGCACACTGGTGGTCTGATCCAGCGGGCCACCAGCCAGGCCGAACTCCACCCGCCCATCGGTGGATGGCGATGTGATCCAGGAGATCTCCGCATCGACGTTGCGGATCCCTCCCACCGTGACACCGCTGATGGTGGGGGGGACGCCGCTGGGAAGGCGCGTTCCCAGACAGAGGCTGCTGGTGCGGTTCAACTGCACCGGTTTGTTGGGACCCAGCCGTTCCACGTTGATGACCTTGCCATCGGCGAAGACCAGATCGGTCATGACCCCCGGCGGCCCGCCGCCGGTGTACTTGACATCGATGAGCAGATTGTCGATGCCGTTGTAATTGAACGGCGTGTCCAGAGCCATGTGAACCCGCCCCGATTCCTGGATGCCGCTCTGCCCCCGGGAACCGAACACCACGTTGGTGACATCCAGGGACTCGTTCAAGTTGGCATCCAGTGAGATCTCCTGCATATCGGTCTCCAGGTCGAACGAAATGCGGTGGGCCATGCGGATGACCAGGTTTTCCCACTGCACGGATTCGGGACTTGTGATCACAGGCCAGTCCAGGTTGCGGATGACACCTGGGCGCCCAATGGCATCAGCACGGATCAGATACTGAAAGCGGACGCCACCGATGGTGCTGAAGGTCGCGCCTGCTCCCCACGGCTTGCTGGTGGGAACAGGTTCCAGGCTGGGGTCGTACAGACAGTGGACGTCCACCGGCCCTTCCACCATGAGGCCTGATCGTGTGCCGGTGATACTGGGGTCAGCCACAGCGCTGACGGTCAGGGTGTGCTCGCCACCCCGGGAAAAAATGAGCGGCTCGTTCATCAACAGGTAACCGGCATCACTCTCCTGAAAGATGATGTCTCCCGGCAGAGAGGCGCCCTGGTCGGTGGCCGAGGTCAGCCGCACAGCACCGGTGAAACCGGTGGCCGCCCGGCCGCCGGCATCCAGGGCCAGGATCCCCGTGGTCACCAGCCGGCCGGCCTGCACATCGTCCGGAATGCGCACGATGGCAAAGGTCACCGCCGGACCTGGAGGCGTGGATCTGGCGGTATCCACCGACCCGCGGCCGCCGCTGGCGGCGGCATAGTAAGACTCCCACTCCTGGCGCAGACGATTCAGGTGGGCGATGGCGGCGGGAGTGGGGAACCGCCCCTGGCGGGCAACCAGAACCAGAGCCTGGCGAAACGCCTTCTGGGAGGAGAGGTGATCGGGCACCCGCGGGCCCTCGAGAGCGATGACGTCGGCGAGAGTGACCTCCCGGGTGAAGGCGGCAACCGTCGCGGCCACCTGGGGCGGCACCGAGAGAGGTGAACTGGCACAATTCAGGCCGATGGACTCTCCTGACGGCATGGTGGGGAGGCTGTCCAGACCGCCCTCGCCGGTCAGGATGGTGAACGGCGGGACCTCTTCAGGCGCCATGAGGCCCATGAGGTAGAGGTCGAGCGGGCTGTAGCCATCGGTGACTCCTTCTGTGCTCCACAGGCCGGTGAGCACATCACGCCGCCAGCGGTTGCCATCCAGGACCGACATGTTGCTGCCCTGGCTGGTGCCCACCGTGAAGGCGGCACGGGTGTCATGAAAGAAACACCAGTGCGCCAGGGCACGGCCCAGCAAGCGAGTGGACTTGTCCACATCAGGACCGGGATCGGCATCGAAACGAACGAAGGCGCCGAAGCGATGGGCAAACTCATGGGCCATGAGAGAGAGCGCGGTGTGGTTGTCGCCGAAGATGCGCGCTCCGGGGTTGACGGGCTTGCGCAGAAAGTTGCTGAAGACCAGCAAGCTCTGCAGGCGCCCGGAACTCCCGTAAAGGGAGCTGTCATCTATGATGGGCCGGTTGATCCCGGTCACGTCATTCCGGATCAGCAACTGAAAAGTACCCGACGCGTGATCGAAATCCGGCATCAGAGACAGGGTATCCACGTCATCGGGGAACGCGGCATAATACTGGCGCGCCAGCCGCACAATGTCCACGTTGAACCCCGTCCGGAACGTGCCGAAGATGCCCGTGCCATCATCGATGAGAACGGTCACATCACCCACATCGATGACCGACCCATTCTCGATATTGCCGTCTTCACCCAGAATCCCGGCCAGACGGTCGCCGGCGGGCACTGCGGTCAGCGCCCGGGACCCGGTCTCGTCCTCCGCCAGGCGATCCCCGCGGGCCAGGGCGCGACGGCGGAAAAGTTCCAGGATTTCTTCCCCCCGGCCCGGCCGGGTGCCGCAAAGGGCGCCGGCCTCGCCGCCTGCGGCGAGGCCGGCTTCCGGTGCTGGTGGCACCTCCCATGGGGCTTCATTCACCGCCGGGAGGATCGCCCCGCCGGCCAGAAGGCCAAGGGCCGCCAGACCGGCTCCAACTGCCGATCCCCATTGCCGACTCCCGACTGCGTTCCAGCTCAGGAACACGGGCAACCCCTCCTTCAAGGCGCTAGTCCCCCCCATCTTTCTTAATTGTACCTTCAACCTGGTGCAGGTGACGAACCTTCCACGCAGAGGGTGCTGCATGGATTCTGCACCTGCACTTGCTAGGATTCCCGAGTCATGTCGAAAACGGCCTCATGACCATCCGGCCGGGCACTCCCGCCAGCGCCGATCGCATCTGGCTCTCCCCCGCCGGGCGGGCTCGGGCTGAGACAAAGGTGCGCAACTCGCGTTTTCTGGCGGATATTGAGCCGGTGGCCCATGAAGAGGCCGCCCATCGGCACCTGGCCCGACTGCGCGAGGAATTTCCCCGCGCCACGCACCATTGCTGGGGCCGGCGCCTCTGGACGGGCGGCGAGGTGCTGGAGCGGGCGAGCGATGCGGGAGAGCCATCGGGGACGGCCGGCGCACCCATCCTCCGGGCACTGCATTCCGCCGGGGTGGAAGGGGCCAGTTGCGTTGTGGTGCGCTGGTTTGGCGGCACCAAACTGGGAGCAGGGCCTCTGGCCCGCGCCTATGGGACCGCCACCGCCACCGCCCTGACTGCCGCCGGCCTCGAAACACGGCAGCAACTCAGGGTGTTCCGGGTGACCTTCCCCCATGACACATCCAGCGAAGTGAGGAGAGCCGTGGCCCGCCTTGACGGGCGCATCCTGGCGGAGATCCATGGCGCCCGCGCTGAACTGCGTATGGCATTGACCGCCGGCCAAGCGGCCCGCCTCCCAGCGGCACTCGCCGACGCATCTCACGGCCGGGCAGAGTGCGCAGCCGACGGACAGATCACAGTGAAAGTGAACCCCGGGATGAACTCATGAGCACGGCCCGCCGCCGCCTACCCCTGCTGGTCCTCGCTGCGGGCATCGTGGTCGTGGCGGTCGTCATGTTCACCTACCATCCCGCCCCGGTGATTCCCCGTGACCGGGATCACGTCGCGGCAGGCCTGCCTGAAGGTTGCCTACTCTGCCATGGACCCGCCGGCCGGGCGCCGCGCCCGGACGATCATCCCATCAGCCAGGCCTGCCTCAGTTGCCACCGCTGGAAGCCGTGACTGCGGATTTGCGCCTGAGCAGCATCAGGTTGCGGGTATAGACCAGGACTCCCGCCGACTGCCCGAAGATGAACGGCGGATCGCCGAGGTGGATGGCGTAAGACAGGGAGATCAGCCCACCCACGATGCTGATGTACCAGAAAATCTTGGGAATGTGGCTTTTGCCCCGGCGTTCTGAAGAGATCCACTGGATCAGGAAACGACTGGCAAACAGGCCCTGCCCGGAAAAGCCGAGAATCAACCAGAATGTCGCGAGGTTCACGGAATCTGCTCCCCGGACCGCCGGGCGCCGGCCGGCAGGCCCTGTCCTGTTACCCGGGCCACCTCCACATGAACGCGGCGTTTCTGCAACCAGCGGATCATCAGCAGGTCGCCCAGACCGACCAGCAGACGGTTGCCGACCCCGTACTTGGATGTGCCGGCATGGCGCTGCCGGTGGCCCACCGGAAGCTCCACCACGGTGGCCCCTTCCATTTTGATGAGAGTCGGCAGGAATCGATGAACGCCGCGGCTGTGGGGAAGGTGGCGCAGCAGATGGCGGCGCATGGCCTTGAGACCGCAGCCTGTGTCGGTCACCGTCTCCCGGGTCACGGCGTTGCGCACACTGTTGGCGATGCGGCTGGTGATGCGCCGCACCCACGTGTCCCGGCGATTTCGCCGCCAGCCTACCGCAGCACCGTGACCCGGCAGGGCTGCCAGCAGGCGCGGGATGTCGGCGGGGTCATTTTGAAGATCGGCATCCAGAGTCACCACCACATCTCCCCGGGCGGCAGCGAACCCGGCCAGCAGTGCGCCGCTCTGACCGGCCTGGGCCGCCAGGGTGACCACCCGCACATGGGGGTCGGCGGCGGCCAACTCAACAAGGATTTCGGCACTGCCGTCGTGACTTGCATCATCCACCAGGATCAACTCCCAGGGAAGGCCGATGGCTGCCATGACCGAGGCGATCTCCCGGTGCAGGAGCGCCAGATTCGGGCGCTCGTTATGAGCCGGCACCACCACGCTGACGCTCTCCATGGACTCCATGGTCAACCCATCCTTCAGTTGTTCTTCCGCCACGGCCGCAGTCTATCCAGGCCACGCAAAAGACGCCGCTCGCTGGTAGAAAGAACTTCCGGCGCCAGCGCGTTCTTCCACTTGAGGACGGCATAGCGATCCACCAGCGCGGCCACCGGGCGCAGCAACCAGCCCAGAGGCCCGTAGTGGCGGGGAGCCACCGACGTGGTGAAATCAATGAGATAGACCTTCCCCTCGTCGGTCACGAGGATGTTGTCACGCTTGCGCATATCGAAGTGATAGACGCCGGCGGCATGGATTCGAGCGACGATCTCCTCCAGGGCCTGCGCCGCCGTGGCCGCCGCCCGGTGTCCCCGCAGGCGGCTGATACGCCGCCCGGGAACCTGCTCCAGCACCAGGGTCCTGTCACCGACCTGGAGGACCCGGGGCACGGACTCCAGATGCTGCAACAGACCATAAATGCGCGCTTCGCGCCGGGCCAGATGGCGGGCCAGAGGCCGCAGCCAGCGGGCCATGGTGCGCCAGTCCTTCAGGATGACCGGGTGGTCTCCCACGGTCACCTCCCGGACCTGGGGCTTGTTCCACCTGCCGGGACTCAGGAGGCGGCCGGGTTGTGCCAGGACTTCCTCGAGATCCACCTTCATGACCTGCGGACGCGTGTCCGCAGGGGCGAGCGGCCTGGTGATCACGACCGTTCCCTCAGCTTCCGGAAGCCGCCGGTGGCAACAGGCCATGCTTCCGCATCTCATCCTCCGCCAGGTGAACACGCAGGCGGAGATCTTTGTTCCCCGGGTCAAGAATCAGGCCACGCATCCATAGATCCCGGGCTTCTTCGAATCGCTCGGAACTGAAGTAGATGAAGCCCAGGTCCTGGATGGCGTCCATGTAGTTGGGCGTCATGCTGAGAACCGTCTCGAATGCGGCAGCGGCTTCGTCCAGGCGTCCGCTCACCAAGTTGTATCTGGCCAGGGCCTGGTGCAGCCGGTAACCGCCGGCCAGGGCCGGTTCGGCAAGGAGAGCCTCCAGCTGCTGCAGGCCGTCCTCGGCGCCCAGCCGGGCCAGGGAAGAGGCAGCGCCCAGGCGCAGGACCGGCACACCGGTTTCGCAGACACGCCGCAGGGCCGCGTGGGCTCCGGCGTCCTGGACCATCTGCAGGTGATCCGCGCGGGCCTGGAAAGGCAGGTCGGCACGAGCCCCCATGCCCCCCAGCAGGTCCACGGCGTACCGTTTGACCACGAGGGGCGTGTCCTGGTCGAGGATTGTCACCAGGATTGGAATGGCGTCCACGTGCTGAATGCGCGCCAGGGCCGAGGCAGCATCCGCCCGCAGGAGGGGCGATTCGTCAGGATTGAGGAGCAGGGCCTCGAGAGCCTTCACGTCCTCGCTCATGAAGGCCACCGTCAGGCGCCGGCGGCGGCGCGACTCAGGATCACCCCAGAGTTCACGGTACTGTGCGGCGGCCCAGTCGGCGCCACGGTCCCCATGGCACAGGCTGCACGCATCGGGAATCCCGAAGTCGACGTTGTTCACCGGCAGGGGCACGTCGATGGCGTGGCTGGCCAGGCGCGTGCCCAGAGCTTCAATGTCGGTGGGCATGTGGCAGTCGATGCAGTCGCTCCCGGGGCGCCCGGCAACATGATGGGTATGGGCCTCGCCTGCGGCCACTTCCTCGGCGTGGCAGTCGGCACAGAGAGCGCCGCCACTGGTTGCTGCCTTCAGGAGATTCTCCCCACCGCCATGTGGGTTGTGGCATGTGGTGCAGCGGGCGTTCCCCTCCAGGTAGCAAAGAGACTGGACCAGCCCCTGGTATTCCATGACTCCCGCCGCCGGGGTGTGATCGGCGTGGGTCAGGCGGGCAAAGGAACCCTGCTCGGACGGCCGCAAGAGCGGCAGGTAGGCCTGGGACCAGTCATCACCGGGGCGGTAAGGCCGGTTGCCTCCCCAGCGCGATTCAAAGGGCAAGGACAGGGCGTGACAGCTGGCACAGATCTCAATGCTGCCCGCCGCCGGAAGATCGCCGGGATTCACCATGGGGCCGGCTGTGACATCGCCGGCGCGGGCTGCCTTCGCGTGCTCGGCTCCAGGGCCGTGACACGCCTCACAGCCGGCACCGGCATCCACATAGGTCGTGTTGTATTCCTGGCTGCTGACATCGAAACCGATGCTGCCGCCCGTGGTATGACATTCAAGGCAGCGATGATTCCAGACCCGCTCAAACGATTGCCAGTTGCCTTCCTTGGTGCCGTACAGGAGTTCGATACCACAGGTTCCTTCGCTGTAGGGCACGAAGGAACGGCCCTCGACCTGATACGAGAGGGGCAGGAGCAGCCAGGCGCCGTCCTTCAGACGTGTGACATACGACTCCATGCGCTTGCCGCCGATGACACCATCAATGGGAAAGGTCCCCATGGCGCCGCCCTTCTGCACCTGCAGGCTGCCACCGCCCGCCAGGGGCGCGACCACCAGTTCCTCCGAGCTATAGGCGGGAGGCGGACTCGTTTTCCAGGCCGGGGCGGCACCGGGGCGGAAGATAGCGTTGTGGCGCGAACTTTCCCAGGCGGCCGTTTCCTCGGCATGGCACTCGGCGCAGGCAGCTGCCCCGGCGTATCCATCCTGGATGGCGGCGGTGTGGGCCATGGACTCGGGCGAGGGCGCCGGGACACTCTCCGGTCCCGACGTGTCGCTACAACCCATCAGGACCAGCGCCGCCACGGCGACCAGGCTTCCCATGGAACCGCGGTGAGACATGGCATCCTTGATGTGCGGCATGATCCTCCCCGGAGGCGGGGCATGTTAGCACCCGTCAACAGAGGCATTATAATGCCGGGCCGGGTCATGGCAATGGATTCAACGATTCTCAGCGAGGGACGAAACAGCACCAAGGCGTGTGTGCGCCTCATCCGCCTGGAAGGCGAAACGGTGGTGGAAAAAGACTATTCGTCCCGCGGTTTCCTGGTGCGTGGCATCCTGGGACCACGCCTCCTGGACCGTGAGGAACGAGCGCTCCGCCACCTGGCGGGATTATCAGGCGTCCCCGGGTTCAAGCTGCGGCCCAGCCGGCAGCGACTGATCATGGAGCGCCTGGTTGGCCGGCCCCTTGCCAGTTTTCCCCGGGGTGGCGGCAGCGCCACCTTGCCTGCCGATTTCTTTCTGCGCCTGCGCCGCCTGGTGAAAACGGTGCATCATGAGGGAATCGCCCAGGGTGATATCGGCGCCGGCGACGTGATGGTCCGCAGCGACGGCAGCCCCGGCCTGGTCGATTTCTCCGTCAGTGTCCGTCGCCGCTCAGGGGGCTTCGGAGCCTGGATTTTTCGCGCTGCCGTGCACCAGGATCTGCGCCGCGTCGCCCGCCTGCATCAGCGTTATAGTCCCCTTGATCTGGATGCTGAAGAGGAGCGCATTCTGGCCACTGCCTCCCCCGTCCACCGCTGGGGCCGGCGCCTGCGTCGCCTGCTTCCAGGAAGGAGACGCCCATGACTGTTGAAACCCCTGTGGCCGGCCCCTCCCATGGCTTTTTTTCCAAAAACCTCATCAGCATGGCCAGGATCTTTTCCGTCTTCGCACTGCTGGCGATTCTTGGCTACTGGGCGAGGCCCATACCCCTGGACATCTGGATCGGCCTGCCTCTGGTGGCGGCAGGCGGCCTCCTGCGAGCATGGTCAGCCGGATACCTTCTGAAAACCCGCCAGCTGGCTGTGGCCGGTCCCTACGCCTTCACCCGCAACCCACTCTACCTGGGGCGCCTCCTCCTGTTCACCGGTTTCGCCGTCATGGCGACCCTGCCGACCCGGGCCAACCTGATCATCCTGGCCGGTGGCATCGCCATCTTTTTCTTCTATTACATGCCACGCAAGGAGAGGATCGAATGCGCACGGCTCCTGCAGACCCACGGCGAGGAGTACGCGCGCTACAAGGCGGCGGTTCCGGCGCTGTTCCCGCGCCTGACGCCCTACCGGGGTTCTGATGACGCCGGGAGCGGCTGGCATTGGAGCCGCTTCAACCGTAACCGCGAATACATGATGTTGATCGTGGAGGCGGGTCTGGTGGGCCTCTTCGCGGTGCGCGCTTTCGGCTGGAGCTAGCCGGGTCGCTCCAGCAGGATCACCCGGCGGGGGCCGGTCCCATGGGAAGCCAGTTCCCGCGCTGCTCCCAGGCGGGGACGCACTCGCCGCCACGCTTCCTCCCGGATCAACAGCAGGCGCCGGCCGCCGGGCGCCGTCATCCAGGCCACGGCAGCTTCGTCGCTTCCCAGTTCCTCCATGCGCACACCCGAGTAGTAGAGGTAGGCGGCCCGCCATTCCAGCATGGCCACGACATCTCCCGGCTGCAGGTTGCGAGCAAGCTCCTGCGATAACTCCCGGGCACTGCGAATCGTGTCCACGGCCGGCTGCAGGCCGTGGGCATAGACCAGCAAGAGCGCCATGAAAGTGGCGGCCACCAGGCTCAACGCCGCAGGCAACCGGCGGCGCAGGAGACTCACCAGGATGGCGCACCCTCCCGCCACGCCCAGGCCGGCCAGGACGAGAGACGGCATCTCCAGACCGGGTGCGCCCACCATCGAACGCCGGGCCAGAGCAGACGGCAGGGCCCCCAGGACCAGGAAACAGGCGGCGATCACCCCCAGGCCGCCCTTGACCAGCCCTCCCGGCCGCAGGTCACCGGCCTGCAGCCGGCGCCAGAAGTCGGCCACCAGCAGGGCGGCCGCCGGCACCAGGGGCATGATGTACAGGCCGCGTTTTTCCTTCGACACGGAGAAAAACACCAGGATGACCACAACCCAGATCACCAGGAATCGTCGCCGCGCACGGCCCGGTACCGGGGCGCCGGCTTCATCCTCCCGCTCGGCGGTGCGACATGGGTCGCCGAACCGCCATGCCGCCCATGCCGCCGCCGGCACCAGAAGTCCCCACGGCATCAACTCCGCGAAAAAATGAACACCAAAATACCAGAACGGCCGGGCATGGTGCAGACCGCTGCCGAAACGCGACAGCACATGATGGTTGATCACGCTGAGAGGGTCGTACCCCGGACGGGTGGCACTCACCGCCAGTAACCAGGCAAGCGGCAGGGAAACGGCCAGGGGGAAGCCCCACCAGGGCTTCAGCAGGAGCAGATCCCGGGGCCTGCGGGCCACCAGACGGTCCACCGTCAACACCAGAAGTGGCAGCAGCAGGCCCAGGGGGCCCTTCACCAGAGTGCCCAGGGAGGCCGCCAGCCAGAACAGGAGGAGGCCGCCGCGTCCAGTTCGTCCGGCCATGACGTCGCTACCGGCCAGGAGAGACATGCTGACCAGCAGGGCCAGAAGCATGTCCAGGTGGGCTGACCGGCCCAGATCAAAGAACAGGAAGGTCGAGGCGAGCACCACGGCGGCCCGTGTGCCACTGCCTGTTCCCAGGCGGCGCTCGCCCCACGAGGCCACCAGCAGGAGCAGGGCCAGGGCCGCCAGGGCCGACGGCAGGCGGGCTGTCAGGGGGGTCACGTCGCCTCCGGGAAGCGACAGCACCGCCGTGCACCAGAACCAGCCGGGCGGTTTGTCGGTGTAGATGCGCCCGTTGACATGGGGCAGAAGCCAGTCACCACCGGCGAGCATCTCGCGGGAGACCTGGCCGTAGCGCGGCTCGTCAGGCGCCCACAGGTCATGGTTTCCCAGGCCGGGAAACAGCACCAGCGCGGCGGTGACGGCCAGGATGACCCAGGCCACCGGCCGTCGGGACCCTGACCCGGATGTCATGGATGGCGACTGGTTGCTGTATCCATGGGCAACCGGTGAAGCCGGGTGTAGACACCGCCCCTGGCCAGCAATTGATCATGGGTACCGTCTTCCACGATGAGTCCATTCTCCAGGACGACAATGCGATCGGCAGCCCGTACGGTAGCGAGGCGGTGGGCGATGATGATGGCCGTGCGCTCGCGGAGGAGGACATCCAGCGCCGCCTGCACCAGCGACTCATGCTGGCTGTCCAGCGCCGAGGTGGCCTCATCGAGGATCAGGACCGGGGCATCCTTCAACAGGGCGCGGGCGATGGCCACGCGTTGCCGCTGGCCGGCCGAAAGGGACTGGCCACCCTCCTGGAGAACGGTCTCATAACCCTCAGGCAAAGCCATGATGAACTCGTGGGCATGAGCGGCCCGGGCGGCGGCCACCACCTGTGCGGGCGACGCCAGGGGGCAGCCGTAGGCGATGTTGGCGTGGAGTGAATCGTTGAAGAGAATGACTTCCTGGGAGACCAGTCCGATCTGGGCGCGCAGGGAGGCCAGAGTGAAACGCCGGATGTCCACGCCATCAATCTCCACCGTCCCGGTGTCCACGTCATAGAAGCGGGGCATCAGATTCACAAGAGTCGTCTTGCCGGCGCCGGAAGCACCCACCAGCGCCACCTTTTCACCGCGCTTGAGCGTCAGATCGATGCCACACAGGACGGGATTGCCGCCATAGGAGAAGTGGGCATTCCGGAACCTTATCTCCCGGCTGAAGGGAGGCATGATCATGGCATCAGCGGCCTCCACCACTTCCCGCTCCCGGTCCAGGATAGCGAAGACCCGCTCGGCCGCGATGGCACCGCGAGTGAGATCGTTGCCGAAGCGCGCAAAGCGCTTCAAGATCGTGTACATCCAGTACAGTGCCGCCAGCGCGGCGACAAAGTCGCCGGGGTCAAGACCGCCGGCGGCAATGCGCCAGCCGGCGAAGGCGGCCACGGAACCCATGGCCAGTGCACCGATGATCTCGATCACGGGAGGCGTGAGAGCGATGTACTTGAGAGCCTTGAGGTCGGCCCGGACCAGACCCTGGAGAACCTGCTGGAACCGGCCGATCTCGAACTGTTCCGTGTTGAAGCTGCGCACCACCCGCCGCCCGATGATGGTGGCCTGCAGCCGGTTGGCCACGTCGGCCATGCGTGACTGACTGTCCCATGTGGAGCGTTTCACCTTGCGGGAGAAGCGCACAGCCGGATAGATGGTCGCCGGCAACACCACCATGCAGACAGCAGCCAGTCTCCAGTCCAGCAGCAGCGCCACGACGAACAGGAAGATGAGCGAGAAGAGCAGACGCACTGATTCGGCCAGCGGGGTGCCCAGGACACCTTGCAGGAGAGCGACATCGCTGGTGATGCGGGCGGTGAGAGTGCCAGTGGGATGGTCGGCGAAGAAACGCAGCGACTGGCGCTGGATATGCTCGTAGAGATCGGCACGTAGATCCCGCACCACGCGCAAGCCCACCCCTCCCAGCCGGTAGCTGGAGAGAAACGTGAAGACTGCCTTGATGAGAAACGCCAGGACGAAGAGCCCCGGGATCAGAAAATAGGCCCGGGAGCGGTCGTAGCCCACCAGATCCCGGGCCCTGCGGGCCAGGCCGTCCAGAGTTCCCTGCCCCCGGGATAACAGGGCATTCGTCCCGGCCTGGCCCGCCGCGGCGGAGACGTCCGGGACAGCTGTCACCACAGGATCCGCATGGGGGAAGAAGACATCGTTGAACATGGGCTTGAGCAGGCCAGCCACCGCCGCCGTGGCCAGGGCCACCACGATGGAGAAAAGAACCCCCTGCAGAATGGTGCCCGCGTAGGGCCTCAAGTAATGTCGGAAGCGAAACAGGCTTTTCACGAGCATGAATCGTAAGCCAGCCCCATGAACCGGTCAAGGAACGGTAAAATCAAGGGAACTCCAGCCCACGGCGAAGGAACCTCTGGAGGGGATGTATCGTTCCACAAGCGGGACGGCCAGCGGGAGGCGGAAAGGGATGGAACGGCTGGATGATATCGCCCTCATGCAGGCGGTGCAGGCTGATGCGCCTGACGCCCTGGAGGAGTTTGTCCGCCGCTACCAGAAACGGTTCTACCGCATAGCCATGGGTTATTTAAGAGATCACGACGATGCCCTCGATGCAGTCCAGGGCGCTTTCATCCGCATCCACCGTGCCCGGGCGCGCTGGACACCCCAGGCCCAGCCGTTCACCTGGGCCTACCGTATCCTGGTGAACCACTGCATCGATCTGATCCGCAAGCGCCGCATCCGCGACGCCGCCTCCCTGGATGCCCCGAACCTGGCCGGCAAGGAAATCGAGGACCGCTCCTCCCCCAGCCCCTTCGACCACAGCGCCGGCCGGGAGGTGGGAGTCCTGATTCGCGAGGCTGTGGCCGGGCTGCCTGACCGGCAAAGGGAAATTTTCACTCTCCGCCATTTCGAGGAGATGTCTCTGAAGGAGATCGCCGACGTCCAGGGCTGCGCCCTGGGAACTGTCAAGTCATCGCTGCACCGGGCCGTCATGACCCTGCGTGAGCGCCTCATCGAATTCTTCCCGGAAGTCGGACATGAACTGCCAAACCGCTCAAGCTGAACTGGTCGCCCTGATCTACGGCGACCTGGAGGCGGTTGCCGCCAAGGCTCTCACGAGCCACCTGGCCCATTGTTCCGCCTGCGATGCCCGCCGTGATCAGGTGACCCGGCTCCTGGCGGCGGTCACGCCTGCGGTCGTCTTTCCGCGGGAAGGTGAGGTGGACTGGGAACTGCCTCTCACCTGCCGCGCCGTCCGCGCTGAACTGACCACTTTTCTGCGCGGTGACGGCGAACGCCGGGACAACGATGATCTCATCGAACATATGGGCCGCTGCTCGTCCTGCACCGACGAAGCAGCCGCCATCGACGCCACCCTCCATGCCGTGCGCAACGCCTTTCCCGGGGAGGAAGAAGTGGACTGGGATGCGTTCGCGCGTGAAACGGCGCGACTCGCACGCGCAGCGAACCATGAGGATCGCCACGCAGGCAGCCCGCGCGGCAAGCGCGTGGCCGGCCCCTGGGCGCAGCACCTGCGCCGCGCCCTGCCGTTGGCGGCCCTGGTCATGGCCGCCCTGGGACTCGGCTACATGGCAACCCGGCTGACGCCGCCGCCCGGTGAAGCACCCGCACCCGCACCCGTCCTGGAGGCCGGAACATCGCCCCTTCCCGCACCCATGCCCATGGCCGACGAGTTGCTGGTACGGACCCGTCTGGAACTGGCCCGGGCCGATACCGCACGCTACCTGGAGGAGAGCCAAGCGGTCCTGGCGAGCTTCACCAGCCTGCCGGTACCGTGCGAAGGCAAGAACATCGACACCAGCGTGGAGAGTGAGGTGTCGTCCCGGCTGCTGCGCCGCAAGCAATTGCTGAACCGCGACCTGGATGACGTGGAGATCGCCAGGGCCCGGCGTCTGGCGGATGAAGTGGGCAGTCTCCTGGAGGAGATCGCGGTCCTCAGCAAGTGTGCGTCCCCCGCTCAGGTGGAAGAAATCCGCCAGATCATGGCCCACCGGCAACTGATGATGCGGATCAAGATCCTCACCGACGAACTGGAACAGCGGGACCCGGGCCGTTGGGCGCCGGACGGGAAGAGTGGCGACCGTGCATAGACTGCCCGCCTTCTTCCTCTTGCTCATGGCACCGGCCCTGGCGGCAGCATCCCCGCCTGCCGGGGACTGCAACGCCCTCATGCGTGAGATCAAGCTGGATGTCTTCGATCAGAACTGGCCGGAGGTCCAGGCCGGTACCCGGAAGTTGCTGACCGGATTCCCCGATTGCCCTCACCGCCGGCAGGCGGCCTACCTCCGCGCCCAGGCCATGGATCGGGGCGATCAGCAGGACCGCGCCATGGCCGCCTACAGCGGCTTCCTGCAGGATTATTGCCAGGAACCCGACAGCGGCCTGCACTGCGAGCTGGCCCAGGTGGCTCTCTACGATCTGGCCGGACGACTGGTACGTGAGAACGGCCGGCGCGACGCCCTGGCCATCCTTCTGGAAGGGATTGAGCAGCCGGGGGACGCCGGCGTCTTCGCCGCCCTCACCCTGGCCGATCAACAGGACCAGAATCTGAAGGCCGATGCTCTGCCGTATCTGAAGAAGGCACTGGGGAGAGATCTGGACCGGGATATCAGAAACCGTGTCTGCCTGGCCATCCTGAAGATCCAACCGGGACCGTCTCCGTGTGCCGATCCACGGCCCGGCAGAGCAACCGGTGGGCCCACCCTCATCTCGGTGGAGGTGATCGATAAGACAGCCTCCGCCACCAAGTTACGTCTCAACATGCCGGTGGCCCTGGCGGAGGCCATGATCCGGGCCCTGCCCGCGGAGATCCGTGGTGAGATGAACTCCGCCGGGATCGATATCCAGACCGTCTTTCAGGCCATCCGCAACAACGCCATGGGCACTATCTTCGAGCTGGAAACCAACGAGATGACCGTGCGCGTCTGGTTGCAGTAGGCGATCCAGCTCCCGCCGGGATCCCCCCCGCCAGGCGATGGCGAGCGCCCTCCCGTGCTGTAAAGCGGTTGGAATGCCCCATCAAGAGGTTGATTTGACTTCGCCCGGCCATGGCCACACATTGGCACAGCGACCCCGCCGCCGGGGGTCGGTAGGGGTGCTCGTTGAGCAAGGTCATCGGCAAGTTCATCAAGGTGCGGCGCACTGAACTGGGCCTGAGCCAGAACGATCTGGCCCGCTCCCTGGGCTATAACACCAGCCAGTACATCTCCAACATCGAGCGAGGACTGGCCTCTATTCCGTTCGCCAAGATCCAGGAGATGTCCGCCCTCCTCAAGGTGGAATACCGGCACCTCCTGAACCTCAAGCTCATGGAGGAGGTCCCCGGCTTCAAGGAGGAGTTCCTGAAAACGCCGCCTGCTCTCCTGGAGGGAAGCGAGGCCAACCTGGCCTCCATCCCGGTCATGACACCTCAGTTGTGCGATAACTGGACCGATCTCCGGGATCTGGATTTTCCCCGAAAGATCTCCAACCACTTTGAATATGCCCGCACTGATGACCCCCAGGCGTTCTATTTCGAGGCCCAGGTCACCGACCTGAATCTGATCGGCATACGCAACGGCGACCTCCTCCTGGTGGAACCCTCCCGCCGGGTGGACCGCCACAGCATCGTGCTCAGCGTGCTTGTCGGAAAATTTCGTATCACCAAGATCCTGCCCCGTAACGGCGAGGTGATCCTGCAGCCTCTGGAGGAGAGCGGCGAACTGGAAATCGTGCGCCGAGAAGACGTTCATGTCTTCGCCATCTCCGAGCTCAAGCGCACTCTCAGTCATACCTGACCTGCTACCATCACGCCGATGGTGGACGCGCACGAACCGGCTCTCCTGATGAGCATCTGGAACGATTCCGAGGCGGCGATCATCCGGGAATTGTTGGCCTCCCACGGTATCGAATGCTCGGTATCCTCCCAGGTACCCCACTCGGTCATGCCCCTCACCGTGGATGGCCTGGGTGAGATTCGCATCCATGTCCCCGCTCCTCTTCTGGAGGAGGCGCAGGCTATCATTGCGGCCTACCGCGAGGTGGCGCCGACCGCACCTGACAGCGCACCGCCTCCTCAGGGTGTGCTTCTGCCCATGAGCCATACGGCGCGCGCGCCGACCCGCATCGATCTGGCCGGTGGAACGCTGGACATCTGGCCCATCTTTCTCCTGCTGGATCAACCGGTCACCGTGAACGTGGCCATCGATCTCCATGCCGTGGTCGAGGTTTCGCCCCTGAAGGACGGGCGCATCGAGTTGATCTCCGAGGATCTGGACCTCTACCGGGAGGCAAAGGATACGGCGGCACTGGCCGGCGAGGGGTCACTGCCGTTGCCTGCGCGTCTGGTGCGCTCCTTCGCGCCCGACGGCGGCGTGCGTATGCGAACCCGCGCCACGGCACCTGCAGGCTCCGGCCTGGGAGGCTCTTCGGCCCTGGCCGCCGGCATGGCCGTGGCCTTGAGCCGCCTGGCCGGGGAGAAACCGACCGGGGACATCCATGCCCTCGCCCGCCGTCTCGCCAACCTGGAAGCCCAGGTCCTGCGCATTCCCACCGGCGTGCAGGATTACTACCCGGCCCTGCTGGGAGGGGTGCTGAAGCTGACATTCGCCGCCGAAGGGATCACCACCCAGCGTCTGCCGGTGAACCCGGAGGCTCTAGCCCAGCGCCTGGTCCTGGTGTACGAAGGGGCAACCCGCTCCTCGGGCCTGTCCAACCTGGACATGCTGCGCCGCTTCCTGGGTGACGAAGGCGACACCCGGGACGCCATGGCCGCCGTGGCGCAGGCGGCAACCGACCTGGCTGAAGCTCTGGTGGTGGGAGATCTGGATGCGGCGGGGAAAGCCATGGGCCGGGAGATGACGGCACGCCGGCGTCTTTCCCCCACGATCATGACGCCGGCCACCGAGCGCCTGTTCACCGCCGCGGCAACTGCCGGTGCCCTGGGTGCCAAGGTCTGCGGCGCCGGCGGCGGTGGCTGCTCGGTCTATTGGGCCGCAGCCGGCAGACACCGGCAACTGGCGGCCGCGCTGACGGCGGCAGGCGGCCAGGTCCTCCCCTTCCAGGTGGAACCCAGGGGTCTCCTGGAAGGGGCCCCCGCGAAATGAGAACCGCCGCCGTCGGGGCGGCCGTTCTCTTCGTTCTCGGCGCCTGCAGCGGCCCGTCCTCCGGGCCACTTCCCCTGCCGCCGGACCTGCCGGCGCAGGTGGACGGCATCCCCTATCAACGCGGCATGGTCTACGGC
>SMYD01000179.1 GCA_004356015.1 Acidobacteriota bacterium
CAACGCCGGCTTCACCGCCATGCTGGGCAATGCCAGCTTCACTGCCCTGCTGGGCAATGCCGGCTTCACCGCCCTCCTGGGCAATGCCAGCTTCACCGCCCTCTTGGGCAACGCCGGCTTCACCGCTCTCCTGGGCAACTTCGACTTCACCGCCATGCTGGGCAACGCCGGCTTCACCGCCATGCTGGGCAACGCTGACTTCGCAGCCCTGCTGGGCAACGCCGACTTCACCGCCATGCTGGGTAACTCAGATTTCACCGCCATGCTGGGCAACGCCGGCTTCACCGCCCTGCTGGGCAACACCAGCTTCGCCGCCCTGCTGGGCAATACCGACTTCAGCGCCCTCCTGGGCAACGCCAGCTTCACTTCCATGCTGGGCAACAGGGAGTTCACCACCCTGCTGGGCAATGCCAACATCACTGCCCTCATGGGCAGCCAGGATTTCAACGTCATGCTGGGCAGCGGCGACTTCAGCAGCCTCAGGTTGCGCTAAGCGGTATCAGCAGGATTTTCTTATTGCCATACGCCCCCTGAAACGGGATACTCCGGAGATGCCGTGGGCACGCACCCACGGCATCTCCTCTTCTTTATCATGGGAGGCCGATCTTGATTCGCCACGCCTGCCGGCATACAGCTTCCCTGGCGATGGTCATCATCTGCTGTCTTGCAACCGGGCAAGGTCTCAGGGCCCAGTTGAAACAGATGGAAACCGCGGATGCCCGGGTGGTCTACCTGGACCCGCTCCAGACCGGCCTGGCTCCCTACATCACCCGGGCTCTTGAGAATGCTCTTCGCCACCATCGCGACCTCTTCCAGTACGAGCCCTGGGAGGAGCCCACGCTTCTGCTCCGGGATATCAAGGATTTCGGCGGCGCCGCCGCCACTCCCCTCCCTCGCAACATCATCCTCCTTGATCTGGCGCCGGGAAATTTCGCTTACGAGACCTATCCGGCCAATGAGCGCATCAACACCTGGCTGAACCACGAGGTGGTTCATCTGATGATGACCGACATGGCAGCGCCTCGAGATCGAAGGGCGCGCCGGTTCTTCGGCGGCAAGGTCCAGGAAACGTCCGATCATCCCGAGACCATGTTCTATAGCTATCTCACCAACCCCCGCTTTGCCGCGCCCCGCTGGTATCAGGAGGGCGTCGCCGTCTTCATGGAGACGTGGATGGCCGGCGGCATCGGGCGGGCTCAGGGCTCCTACGACGAAATGGTGTTCCGCGCCAAGGTGCTGGACGACGTGCACATCTACGATCCCCTGGGCCTGGCGTCGGAGGGCACCAAGACCGACTTCCTCCTGGGAACCAACTCCTATCTCTACGGCACACGTTTCGTCAGCTACCTGGCTTACGCCTGGTCCCCTGATCATGTCCGCCGCTGGGCAATCCGCACCAAGGGCAGCAAACCCTCCTATGCCGGCCAGTTCGAGCAGGTCTTCGGCGAGCCACTGAAAGAGGCCTGGGCCGGATGGATCGCCTTCGAGCAGGAGTTTCAACAGACCAACCTGGCCGCCATCCGTGAATATCCCGTCACGCCATACACCGACATCTCCGGCCAGGCTCTTGGCACCGTGTCCCGGGCCTACCTGGACGAACACCACAAGACCCTCTATGCCGCCTTCAATTATCCTGGGGTGGTACCGCCCCTGGGAGCCATCTCCCTCGAGGACGGCAGCATCCGGCGGTTGCAGGAGATCAAAGGGCCGGCCGGTTACACGGTGACTTCCCTGGCCTGGGATCCCGGCCGGCGAAAGCTGTACTACACAACGGACAACATGGCCTGGCGGGACCTCTATATCCTCGACCCCGACTCGGGAGACGCTCGGCGGCTCCTCAAGGACGCCCGGCTCGGCGACATCGTGCTCAACCAGGCTGACAGTTCCATCTGGGGCGCCCGCCACTTCAATGGTATCGTCACTCTGGTTCGCATTTCCGATCCGTATCTCGCCTGGGAACAGATGCTCTCACTGCCCTACGGGCAGGTGGCCTACGACCTGGATCTATCACCGGACGGCAGCCTGCTGGCCCTGTCTCTCGGCGGTATCGACGGCCACCACGTCCTCCAGGTCCATGCCACCGACAAGATCCGTGCAGGTATCTACGAACCGGCGAAGGAGTTCGACCTGGGAACTGCGCTTCCGGGCAATTTCACCTTCACCCCCGACGGTCGCTACCTCCTGGGGAACTCGTACCTGACAGGAGTGTCCAACCTCTTCCGGTTCGATCTCGAAACCGGCGTCATGGAGGCCCTCACCAACACCGAAACCGGACTGTTCCGCCCGCTCACTCTGGACGACGACGGCGGCCTGCTGGCATTCCGCTACACCGGTGATGGGTTTGTGCTGACCAAACTGCAGGTGGAGCCCATCGAGGACATCAACCCCATCACCTTCCTGGGGGAGCGCACCATCGCAAAGCACCCGGAGCTGGCCGAGTGGCAGGCGCCGCCACCCAGCAGCGTTGACCTGGAGCAGGCCGGCGTTCAACAGGGTGACTACAAGGGCTTCAAGTCAATCCAGCTCGAGTCGGTCTACCCCATAGTAGAAGGCTACAAGAACCTGGTCGCCTACGGCGCACGGATCAATCTGTCCGATCCCCTGACCATCAACACACTGAACCTGAGCGCGTCCTACTCTCCGTATGAGGATCTGCCCTCGGAAGAGCGTCTGCACGTCAACCTGGACTACAAGCGCTACAACTGGCGGGCCTTCATCCACTGGAACAGAGCCGACTTCTACGACCTCGCAGGGCCCACCGAGGTCAGCCGCAAGGGGTACGCCGTGGGCCTGGGACAGACCAAGGTCCTGCTCTACGATGATCCCCGCCACATGGACCTGCGCTGGGGCGTCACGGCCTACGGAAATCTGGACCGACTGCCCTACTTCCAGAATATCGAGGCCACGTTCGACAAGTACTACAGCTCCTACGTCACCCTGGACTACCGCAACTCCCGTGCCTCTCTGGGCGCAGTCGACTACGAGAAAGGCTGGACCGGGAACTTCACCCTGCTCAATACGGCAGTCGATGGCGAGTGGATCCCCGGCGGGATCGGCCGGGTGGACGTGGGCCTGCCGCTGCCCCTGCACCATTCCTCCTTCTGGATTCGCAGCTATGCCGGCGGCATGGTCGGCGACCCGGACAACAACTTCGCCAACCTCTACTTCGGGGGATTCGGCAACAACTATCTGGATCACCAGGATGAGCAGCGCTACCGGCGATGGTACGCCTTTCCGGGTCTGGAGCTCAACGAGGTGGGCGGCCGCAACTTCGCCAAGGTGACCCTGGACTGGAACCTTCCCCCCATCGTCTTCCGCCGGGTCGGCGGACCGGGCTTCTACCTGACATGGATGCGCTCCGCCATTTTCGCCGGCGGCCTGCGCACCAACATGGACGACGCCAGCCGGCGCATCGAGGCGGCCAATGTGGGCGCCCAGATGGACTTCCGTTTCACCGCGCTGCATCGCATGCCCATGACCCTGTCCATAGGATATGCCCGGGCCTTTCGCCAGGCTCAGGATTCCCAGGACGAGATCATGGTCTCGCTGAAGATCCTGCGCTGACCCATGAGCGCTGATTTCATCCCGCCGCTCCTCCTGGGCCTCATCCCGGTCCTGGCCTTTCTGACCGTGATGGTCTGGATGGACAGCTACAAGCTGGTGCGGCTGCGCACCGTACTGCTGGTCATCGTCTCGGGGGCGGCAGCCGCCGGCATGGCCTGGCTGATCATCACCCAGATCCTTGTCCCGGCCATGGATCCAACTCTCATTCGCCGCTACGCGGCCCCCCTCCTTGAGGAATCTCTGAAGGCGGCCATCGTGGTGGCCCTGATACGCACCAACCGGGTGGGATTCCTGGTGGATGCCGCCATCATGGGCTTCGCCGCCGGCACCGGTTTTGCCCTGGTTGAGAATCTCAACTACATGGCAGAGCTGAAGAACGCCGGGGTTGGGCTCTGGATTGTGCGTGGACTCGGCACCGCCATCATGCACGGAGGCACCACTACAATCTTCGCCGTCACGGCCAAGACCCTGGCCGACAAGCGCGGACAGGCCGGCCCTGGAGTCTTTGCACCAGGCCTCCTGCTCGCCGCCTTGCTGCATTCCTTTTTCAACCACTTCTTCGTGGCCCCCATGCTCCAGACCGCCCTGATCTTGCTGACCCTGCCGCCAATGGTGGCCCTGGTATTCCAGCGTGGCGAATACTCGTTGCGAAACTGGCTGGACGTGGGCTTCGACGCCGACACCAAAATGCTGGCAATGATTCACACAGGGCGGCTCTCCGATTCCCCTGTGGGTCTCTATCTGGCAACACTGAAGGACAAATTCAGGGGCGAGATCGTTGCCGACTTGCTGTGCTACCTGAGACTCCATACCGAACTATCACTGCGGGCCAAGGGCCTCCTGATGATGCGGGAGAGCGGCTTCCAGGTCCATGTAGATCAAGACGTCAGGGAAAAGTTGGATGAACTGGCCTACCTGGAGCGCAGCATCGGCCGCACGGGGCGCCTGGCGGTCATGCCGATGCTGCAGAAGACCGGCAAGGAGTTGTGGCAGATTTACATGCTGAAGGAGTGACCGGTGCCGGAGCGAATCAGCTATTGCGCTTCAACAGACTCAGGGTCATGTCATCGTCTTGCTCGCCACCGAGGGAGAACTCTGCCACGCTGCGGACAATAGCGTCCTGAATCTCGACAGGTGTTCGACCTCGCTCGGCGAGAAGCAACTGCTCCAGACGGGCCTCGCCGTACTCTTCCTCGGACGGACTGAAGGCCTCGGTGATGCCATCGCTATACATCACCAGCACATCGCCGGGTCCCATCCCGGTTTCGGCCACGCTGTAGGGCGAGTCCGGCAGGAAGCCAAGAATGATACCGCCGGTGCTGAGTTTCTCCACTTTGCCGCCGGCCCGGATCAACAACGGCGGGTTATGCCCGGCATTCACATAGCGCAGAACATGGCTCTCCAGATCGATTTCAGCACAGAAGAAGGTGATGAACTTGCCATCCTCGGCATTCTGGCAGACCGCCTTGTTGAGGCGCGAAACCAGCTCCCGCAGTCCGATGTCGGTACCGGCGTGGGCCCGAAAGGCCGACTGGAACATGGCCATGATGAGGGCGGCCCCGATCCCCTTGCCCGAGACATCACCCAGGGCAATTCCCAGCCGGCCGTTGTCCCGCATGATGTAGTCGAACGTATCTCCACCCACCGCCTTGCACGGCTTGTTCATGCCCGCCAGTTGATATCCCGCCACGACCGGCGGTTCGGCCGGCAGCAGGCGCTGCTGGATACGAGCGGCCAGGGACAGTTCCTTCTCGATCTCCCGCATGGCCTGGTCACGCTGAAACAGCCTGACGTTCTCGATCTTGACCGCTACCACGTTGCCCAGCAGTGTCACCAGCGCCAGATCGTCACGGCTGAAACAACCCCGGTTGGGGCTGTCCACGTAGAGAATGCCAAGCACCTCACGGTTGTTCCAGAGGGGCACGCACATGGCCGAGCGGATGCCCTGCAACATGATCGATTCGCTGCCCGCCAACTGCTGATCCATCTGGGCGTCCTCGATGATGACAGCTTGCTTGCCCTGGATCACCAGGTCGGCGATGGTCCGGCTGACCTCCAGGCGCTCGCCCCGTCCGCGCTGCGCCTGCACTTTCAG
The DNA here is from genome assembly GCA_004356015.1 of Acidobacteriota bacterium. GTDB lineage: Bacteria > Acidobacteriota > Polarisedimenticolia > SMYD01 > SMYD01 > SMYD01. The sequence goes on from SMYD01000179.1 coordinate 5,660, forward strand.
CAGGGGCGGATTCCCCTGCAAGAGCAGGATGGCGGCCCGATCGGGCGAGCAGGCCTCGAACACCATGTCCATGAAACGCTCCAGCACCTGGGGCAGCGGCCGCTGGGCGACCAGGTCCTCGGTGGCACGGCTCATGATGGCGAAGGCCCGTGCCTGGGGCGACTCGACGCGGGCAGCCTGGGCGGGGGCACTGGCATCCGCTTCCGGGTGGATGGTGGCCGACATGATGTCCGCCACCGACATGATAATGGTCTTGCCAGACAGGGCAGAGAGTGGAGGTGGAGATGGCTCAGGCCGGCCGATCTTGCCGAACCAGAAAGTGAACTGGCCGATGAGGATCTCGTCGCCCGGGCTCAGGACCGTCGGCTTAGCCACATCCTTGCCATTGAGAAAAGTGCCGTGAGATGAGCCGAGATCCTGAACTGTCCAGCGGCCATCCTCCTGCCGGAATTCAGCATGCCGGCGCGATGTGGACGGATCATCCTCGGGACGGATGTCGTTACCGGCGGCTCTGCCCACGGTATAGCTGGACTTGCGCAGCTTTATCTCGAAGATCCGACCGCTTTGGTTCTTGACGAAAAGGCTGTCCACGGGCCATCTCCCGGGTCGACTGGAAGGCCTGCATTATACCCCGGCCCAGTGGAACTGGCACAAAAATAGCCAAGCGCCCCTCTGCCATAGGCGATTCTCACTACGACAGCCGGGAGGTGCGGATATTTACGATATTTTACTCTCCCTTCTGTTCCGATCTGCCATGATTACCGGAAGCTGTATCCGACACGGTGCCCATACGGAAACAAAAAGGAGCGTGAGAATGAAATGGAAAGCCACAGCGCGCGCGGCTCACCTCGCCGCCATCGCCGCTGTCTTATGTCTGGGTGTTGGCACCATGTTCGCCGACCCTGTCCCGAGTTCTGAGGATGGGGAGACCGGCCCGGTCCAGGCGAAACTGGATGCTCTGAATGAAGAAAGCAATTCACAGGTGCCACCGGCTCTCCTGGAGGCCGGCCGCCAGGGCAACAAGGAACTGAAGGCGTCGGGAATTCTGGACCACGCCCTCAAGGTGGGCGCCACCATGCCTGCGTTCACTCTTGATGACGCCAACGGGAACTCCGTGAGCAGCAGCGATCTTCTGGCCAAGGGGCCATTAGTTGTCATTTTCTACCGGGGTGCCTGGTGCCCGTTTTGCAATCTCTATCTGAGTTCCGTGCAGAAGTACCTGCCCGAGATCGAGACCCAGGGCGCCACCCTGGTGGCCATCTCCGGTGAACGTCCGGATCGATCGCTAAGCGTGGAGCAGACCAACAGCTTGTCCTACCCGGTCTTGAGCGATCCGGATCTGACCGCAGCGCGCCAGTTCGGAATCGTCTACGAACTTCCCACGGTCGTGAATGACGCCATCACGGCAGTAGGATTTGACATGGCAAAATATTACGGCACTGAGAAGGCCGAGTTGCCCCTGAGCGCGACCTATGTCATCGACAGCGATGGGACTGTTGCATACGCGTTCGCCACGGTGGACTACAAGGTCCGGGCTGAGCCGAAGGATTTCCTGGCGGCCCTGTCCGCCCTGGGTCAGAAACGGTAATCATCGGGGCTCCTCAATCCTCGCGAAGCTCCCAGAGGACAAATTCAGCTTCTTCGAGACCTTGAATCGTCAGGATGGGTTCGTCTCGAATCGCCGCTCCGTCACCTGCGCTGAACTCGAGATCGTTGAGATTCAACCGGCCTCGTGCCACATGAATCCAGGCTGTCCGCCCTGAGGGAAGCTTGTGCCGCATCCGCTCGCCGGACGCCAGCAAGCCTGCGAAGAGCCAGGCATCCTGTGCCACAGAGAGCGAGCCATCTTGACCATCGGGCGAGACAACCAGGCGAAGCCTGTCCCGGCGCTCCTCCGCGGGGAAGGTTATCTGCTCGTAACGTGGCCTGGTGCCGTGCTTCCAGGGAACAATCCACATCTGGAGAAAATGAAGCACCTCGGTGGATGAAGCATTGAACTCGCTGTGGGTCACGCCGGCCCCTGCCGACATGATCTGCACGTCGCCTGGGCGCATCTGAGAGCCATGTCCCATGCTGTCCTTGTGCTCCATCACGCCTTCCAGGACCAGGGAGATGATCTCCACGTCCTTGTGGTGGTGTGTCCCGAACCCCTTCCCGGGCTGAACCAGGTCCTGGTTGAGCACGTGCAGCGTGCCGCAATTCACGAAATCGCGGTCGTGGTAGTCGCCAAATGAGAACGTGTGGTGAGAATCGAGCCAGCCAAGATCGGTATGGCCACGCTCCCGGGATCTTCTGATGGTGATCATAACTGGCTCTCCACGGGTTGCCGGCGATGCCCTTTGCCGGCCTGGCCACACGGACGTTTCCGGAAACAGAGAGCGGCCACATCGTCCGTCTTTCCGCGAGTGCCCATGTTACATTACCAAGCACCGCCCGTGCCGGTCTTGCGCGCGCCGGCCCGAGTTGAAGGCACTACTGGCTGACAACACGCTTTACGGGGAGAGGACCGCGCATCCCTGATCCATGACGTTGATTCGTCAGAGTGCCAGCGAGCTTCAACCTCTCTTCGTACCATTTCCTGGGTTTGATGAGGGTGAAGTGGTGTTCGCCCTCACGAAGTTCGATAGCCAGGCCGATCCCGTGGAAGCGCACGTGAAAGAGGGCGTGCTCATGGGAGTCGCCAAACGCCATAAACCCCTCCACATGTAGATGTTCGCCCGTGATATCGATGGAATCGAAGCGAGTACCATCTACTCCCATCTGCATGCGTGCTGTTCCGGTCACATCCTTGATCTCCAGCAGGCGGTGAAACCAGCGCACAGCCTTTTTTGTCTCAGCCAGAATGTGTACCAGAGGGCCCGTATCCCGGAGACTCAATTCCACGGTTGCGTCAATTTCCAGGGGGTGAGACAGCGCGATCTCCCCTTCCAGGATACGAATTTCTGCCCACCATGGTGGTTTCTTCCCGGCCTCATTTGTCACCGACCCAAGCTGTATTGTCGAACCGCACACGAGTGCCTCCTATGTCGAAATGGTGCGAAGCGATCGATTCGGTCCGCATCTCGATGTCAAAGGTCAGGTCCGTCTCGATGGATTCACCGCGCACCATGGCCATGATTCTCTCGCCGTTCAGTTCGAAGGCGACGTCGACGGCATCCCCTGTGAGGTCGACATAACCCTCAATTTTGCCCCTGCCGGACGAAAAGGTGAAGACGCCGTTCCGGTGCAAAAGGTCGTTGAGTGATTTGAATTCGAGGATCAGGGGGCGGGCCAGTTCTCCGCGCACGCGCAACCTCTCCACACGTTTCTTCCCATCCGGTCCCGACTCGACCAGGGTCAATGCCGCCGAAAGGTTCACCTCATCGCTGCGCAACTCCAGGTCGTCAAGCCGAAGTTCTCCATCCTCCAGGTGCACGTGCGCCGTACCCTCCACATCTTTCAGGGTCAACCATGGGTCGAACCAGCGCAGCGCTTTGCTCTTTTTTTCGAGAAGGTAGGTCAACGGGCGTGTGTCACGCAGTTCGAGCTTGAAGGTTCCATCCAGGACCGGCGGCTCAGTCAAAGTCACTTCACCGTCAATCAGAGCCAGGTCGGCGTGCCACGGCAGATCGGCGTGCCCCGAATCCCCCTCCCAGCGTGTTCCGCTGAGGCGCAACTCGACTTTGTCCAGATCGAAACGGCGAGAGGCCGGGCGATCGGTCCGCATCCTCAGGTCCAGATCCAGGTCCGTCACGATGGACTCGCCGCTGATCTGGACTGAAACACCGCGAGCCGCCAGGTGGAACGCCGCGTCACCGCCATCAGCCGAGAACTGCGCATGCCCGCCCAGCGAACCAACCCCGCCCGAGAACGCGAGAATGTCCGAGTGGGGCAGATACTGATTGAGAGTCACAAGATCCATGACCTCGGCCTGCGCCAGTTCAAGGCGCACGTTCAGACCCTCCAGCCCCCCATCGTGACCACCCAGGTCCGGACCCCAGGCGCGCAGGTGGAGCCGGGAACCGCGAAGATGCGGCTTTCCCGCGCTGGAAACCTCCACATCCTCGAAATCCAGGACAAGTTCCGACGCATCGTCTTTCAGGCTGTGACCCTCGACAACTGCCCGGCCCTCCACGGTCCAATCCAGAAAACGCGCTGTGAGAGCATCAGCCTCCAGCCTGACACTGCTCCCAGGGGAGATGTGCCGCTGCTTCATGATCAAATTGACCGCGAGATCGGCCGGCCCGTTCAACTCCAGCCACTTCCCATAAGCGAGGTAATCGTTGAGGAGTCCAAGATCCGAAATCCGGCCGCTGAGAGCCAGGCGACCGTCGGCAGGCCGAAGAGAGCGCCAGCGCTTACGGCCGGATCCTTGACGAGCCTCCATGGTCATCTCACCTTCGTCCACCTCCAGGCCGATGGACCAGGCCTTGGTCTGCCCGGCAAGCGGTTTTCGCTTCAGGAGGAGACTGGTCCCTTTGATGGACAGCCGATGCTCATCGAATCCTGCATGGTGAGGTACGTCAAGTTCCAGGTCCAGGGCGAGAGGGCGACCCTTCAGGTCCAGAACGACGTCTTTCCCGCGAATCCGGATGTCGCCTGTTTCCTGCAGGCCGGGGCTCAGGTTGAGACGGGCGTTCAGTTCGGCCCTACCCGATGACAACTTGACGCCTGCACCGCCAGGCAGGATGTCGCTGAAAACACCCAGGTCCGGAATATCCAGGCCTGAGAGATTCACCATGACCTCCGGGTCGTGGAAACCTTTCAGGTAATCCGGATCGTGGACGCGGACGACGATGTCAAGACCGGCCTCCGCCACATCCGGGTCCTCTGAGCTTGAACGAAAAACTTTCACATCATGCAGTGACAGCCTCATCTCGCTGACCGGCACCGCCTTGCCGGCCTCGAACTCGACGCTCCCCTGGATGCGACCTTGACCGTAGAAATCGAAACCGGGGAAACTCACCGCCAGCAGATCCGTATCAAGACTCATGCTGGTGTCCGGCAGCAACCTGCCGTGGTCCAGAAGAAAATCACAGACCAGCCGTCCTCCTCCCGAGATCTTGAGGCCCTGGGCATGTGCCAGGTAATAGCGCAGAAAGCCAAGCCCCTGAATATCGCCGTCGAGCTTCACCCGACCCGACCAGGCGTGCAGGACATCGGCAAAATGCGCTCCATGGGTCATGAACTTGTCTAGATCAATGGCGATATCCATGTCCAGGTTTTCACTCACGGTGTCGGAACCAATGATCACCCGGGCGGCGCCGAATTCCAGGCGCAGATCATCCATGGAAAACAACCCCCGAACCTGGAATTTCAGGTCTGCCGAGATTCGGCCGCTGCCAAGGACGCGGTATTCGTCGACCCACAGTTCCTTGACTTCCTCGAGTTCGATCCCCTGGAACTCAAAATGCCAGCCGGCAGGCCTGGGCGGCCCGATTCTGGGGGGGGCGACAGGCTCCACGGCCAGCCCCGGAATATCAGGGAAATTCCGTGTCGATTCAAGATCGAACCCTTCCGGGAGACGGCGCCGCATGAGGTAACGAATCCCTTGTCCTCTGACGCTCGCGGTGCGAAAGACACGCCCGCGAAGGGCGGAGAGGTCGATGTCCGCGGCGATGTGATCGAACTCGACGTACCACTGCACGTGGCGGTTGTTGCCACGAACTCGCACACCGTCAAGCTCGACGTGCCCGGGCCAGATCATCCGTGCCCGTGTCCACTCCACCAGAACATTTCTTGAGCGACCGTTGATGAGCCGAGAAAAAGAATCCGTGTTCAGCCAGACATTGACGCCAACCCAGGACAATACCAGGACCAGCAGCAGCCCTACGGAGCCCACGACCAGCAGGCGACGCACAACTTGCCTCCTGCCAGACCTCATCTTGCCGGTGCTTTTCACGATCTCCCAGTGTACTGCAGGCCGGCATGAACGGTTCTCTACGAGCAACGATGCCCGTAATCGCTGTCCAGAGGGAAAATCAGGGGATATGCGAGCCGGAGATTTGCGTTGCTTCCATGTCCCCATGAGATATAATGGGCTGTATGACTCCGCCACACACATTCCACATACCCGTCATGGGAACCGCTTTTACCATCGACACGCCACTCAAAGTGGCCCGATATGGGATTTCCTCGGTTGTTTCTCTGGTAGACGACCATCTCGTTGAAAACCTGCGCGAGTATTATTGCGGTCAATACGACGAAGAATACACGGCCATCTTGCGCAAGGAACCGCAGTCCCGGCCTCGCCGCATCACCGCTTATCTGAACCTTCTACACCGGGGAGTTCAGCGACAGTTTGAGGAACTCAAGCGCACTCCCTTCGCAGAGGGAAGTGACATCCTCCGCTATTTTGATCTCCTGGATGACCGAAGCCCGATGAAGAGAGAGTTCCTCCGTGTCATGGACCTCCCCGCCGGTGATGAGCGGTCGAGGGGAGAGGATGCCCTGCGGCAGAGAGTTGTCGCTGGGAAGATAGATGTGAACATCATGACCAAACTGGATCGGGTCAGAGCTCAAGACCCGCGCATGAAAGAAAAGGTGCACTCCGACGCGCAATCGGCGTTACAGGGTTTTGCTTCAAGCGATCTGGACGCCTCGGTTATTTTGTCGGCGGGTCTCAATTTGAAACTCTTCTCATACCTGGCAACATTGGATGATTTTCACCAGGATGAGAGAGGCTGGATCAAGAAGCGTGTGGTCTTGAAGGTCAGTGATTTCCGCTCGGCCATGACCCAAGGCAAGATATTCGCAAGAAAGGGTATCTGGATTTCCGAATACCGCGTCGAATCCGGCTTGAATTGCGGCGGGCATTCCTTCCCCACGCAAGGGCATCTACTCGGCCCCATCCTGGAAGAATTCAAACAGAGAAAAGTTGAGCTCAACGATTTTCTCTACGCGATTTACAAGAAATCCTTGAAATCACTTGAGCGCGCGCCAAAGAAGAATGCGCCCCAGGTGCGTATCACGACTCAGGGAGGCATCGGGACAAGCCAGGAAGACCGATTCCTCATGAGGTACTTTGAACTGGACGGAACGGGCTGGGGAACGCCTTTTCTCCTGGTTCCTGAAGCAACAACCGTTGATGATGAAATGCTTCAAGACCTTGCCAACGCCGGCGTCCAGGATCTGGTCTTGAGCAACGCCTCGCCTCTGGGATTGCCGTTTCACAACATGATGAATTCGGCCAGCGAGAGGGAACGCCGCAAACGAATTGAAGAGGGCAAGCCAGGGAGTCCTTGCTGGAATGGATTCCTGGCCGCCAACACGGAGTTCTCAGTAGAACCGATATGTACTGCTTCCAGCGAGTACCAGAACAAGAAAATCAAGCAATTGAAAGCGAAGAATCTCGCCGCGACAGAGTATCAACAAGAGTTCGATAGCGTCGTTGAGAAGTCGTGTATTTGTAGCGACCTGGGCGACGCTGCTTTGAAGAAATACGACATCCATGTCAAGGGCAAGCCAAACCTGACTCCAGCCATTTGCCCTGGCCCGAATCTGGCCTTCTTCTCCAAAACGTCTTCACTGCAGGCCATGGTCAGCCATATCTACGGCAGGATCAGCGTTCTGAATCCGACCTGCGCGCGGCCTCATATGTTCCTGAATGAGTTGGGGATATACATCGAATACCTACAGGACAAGGTGTCCAAGGCCGTGCCTGCACACGCGCTGGACAGTGATAATAAGTATTTTCGTGAATTTGCGGAGAATCTTTTCAGCGGAATTCGATATTATGAAACTCTTCCCAAGAGTTTTGTGGAAGAATCAGAAGCCGCGAAGAAACGTTTTCTTGACGGTCTTGATGTGATGAAAGATGAACTGAAGCGTTTCACCGCGAAGCACCAGGCGGCCTTCGCCGGCTTTTCATCCGAATATCTCGTCGCCGCGCCGATGCTGTAACCTGAGAAGTTTCTCGACTCCCCCGCCTTCAGACCCCGGCCACCAATCACAGACACCTCAAGTGGACACACCCATCAAGAGGGTTGACAGTTGAATGCTTTCATGTCACTATTCAGTGACATGTTGGAAGAAAAGACAGACCGAATCTGGAAGGCGCTGGCGGACCCCACCCGCCGGGCGATTCTTGATGACCTGGCCAGGGACCCCCAAACCACAGGTCATCTGGTGCAAAGGCATCCCGACCTCTGTCGTACCGCCGTGATGAAACACCTGGAACTCCTCACCTCGGCCGGCCTGGTCGTGATACGGCGTGAGGGGCGGACGCGCTGGAACTACCTCAACCCTGTACTGATTCAGCGCGTCTGCGAGCGCTGGATTCACAATCACCTGTGCCAGATGACCGGCGCCATGGGACGACTGAAGGATCACGTGGAAAGCCACAAGCAGAGGAGAGAATAATGGCCAACATGGAAACTGCCTCGATCCACCAGTTTGAGTTCGAAATCGAGATCGCTGCGCCGGCCGCGCGCGTATGGCAGGCCATGACCGATGAGACCGATGCGTGGTGGCTGCCCGATTTCAGAGCCGCCGGCGCAGATTCGGTCGTCACTTTCGATGCGCGACCGGGAGGTACGCTGGTCGAGACGTCGCCCGACGGCAGTGGGCTGGTCTGGAACACCGTCCAGATGACGCAGCCGGGCAAGACGATTTATCTCGTGGGGCACCAGGCCCCGGACTGGGGTGGCCCGAAATTATCCATGCTGAAGCTATCGCTGGAAACTCGCGGCGAAGC
>SMYD01000180.1 GCA_004356015.1 Acidobacteriota bacterium
CATCGGCCTGGGTATCTCGACGGTTGCCGGCGGCAATGTGGTGACCATGGGGCAGGCTCTGGAGAAGCGCATGGAGGAGCTCATGCCGCAGATCCCCCTGGGCGTCCAGTTCGGCTTCGTCTCCCTCCAGTCCAGAGCCGTCTCCACGTCCATCGCCGGGTTCGTGAACAGCCTGCTCCAGGCGGTGGCCATCGTCATCGTGGTCTTGCTGTTCTTCATGGGGCTGCGCTCGGCGATGCTCATCGGCTTCATTCTGGTCGTGACCATCGCCGGGAGCTTCATCTTTCTCTTGCCCATGGGGGTCGCACTGGAGCGTATCTCGCTGGGCGCGTTGATCATTTCCCTTGGTATGCTGGTGGATAACGCCATCGTGATCGTCGACGGGATGCTGGTCCGCATCCAGAAGGGAATGGATCACGCGAAGGCGGCCATCGAGGTGGTCGCCCAGTCGGCGACACCCTTGCTCGGCGCCACGGTGATCGCCATTCTGTCGTTCGCCGCCATCGGGACCTCCCAGGACAGCACCGGGGAGTTCTGCCGGTCGCTGTTCCAGGTGGTCATGGTGTCGCTCCTCCTGAGCTGGGTCACGGCGGTGACGGTCACGCCACTCCTGGGCGTGATGTTCCTGAAGGCCCCCAAGCAAAGCGGCGACGGTGGGGACTCCTACAACCGGGGGTTCTACGGCTTCTACCGCAACTTCCTTCAGGGCTGCATCCGAGCCCGCTGGGTCACCATGGCCGTGGTCGTCGGCCTGTTCGTCGTGGCCTTGTGGGGGTTCGGCTTCGTCGAGCAGAGTTTCTTCCCGCCCTCGACCCGGCTGCAGTTCATCGTGGACTTCTGGTTGCCGCAAGGCACCCATATCGACGATACGACACGCGAGGTCCAGACCATCGAGAGCTACCTGATGGAGCAGGATGGCGTCACCCACGTGACCTCGCTGGTGGGCAAAGGGGCGCTGCGGTTCCTTCTCACCTATGCACCCGAGAAATCCAACACGTCCTACACGCAGTTCCTGGTGGACGTGGAGGACTCGAGCGTCATGGAGGCGCTGCCTCCGGTAGTGGAGAAGCATCTCGCCGAGGCCTATCCCGACGCCCTGTCCTACACTTCGCGTTTCCAGCTGGGTCCGGGAAGCACCGGGAAGATCCAGGCACGGTTCAGCGGGCCGGACGCGGCGGTCCTCCGGCGTCTGGCCGACGAGACCCGCGCCATCTACGCGGCAGACTCCGACGCCAAGGCGATCCGCACCGACTGGCGTCAGCGGGTGAAGCTCCTGCAGCCGCGCATCGCGGATGAGCAGGCAAGCCTCAACGGGATCTACCGGGATGACATCGCCGCAGCCCTGCGGGAGGGGTTCCAGGGGCAAACCATCGGTGTGTATCGCGACGGTGACCTGCTGCTGCCGATCATCGCGCGGGCGCAGGCGAGTAGCCGCAACGACGTGGGCAGTATGCAGAACCTGCAGATATGGAGTCCGGCAGCGCAGAGGATGATCCCGTTGCGGCAGGTGGTCTCCGCGTTTGACACGACGTTTGAGGACGAGATCATCATACGACGCGACCGCAAGAGGACCATCACCGTCTATGCCGATCCGATCTCCGGCACGGCCAGCAAGTTGCTGCAGCGATTGCGGCCACAGGTCGAGGCAATCGGGCTTCCGGCAGGCTATGCGCTGGAATGGGGCGGCGAGTACGAGGATTCCGGGAAGGCTCAGGCCGCGATGGCGGGAAACCTGCCGATCTTCGTGGTGCTCATGATCCTGGTGACCATCATATTGTTCAACTCGCTGCGGCAACCGCTGATCATCTGGCTGTGCGTGCCGTTGGCCGTCATCGGCATGACCGGCGGACTGCTCGGGACCGGGCAGCCGTTCGGCTTCATGGCACTCCTCGGTTTCCTCAGCCTGATGGGAATGCTGATCAAGAATGCCATCGTCCTCATTGATGAGATCAACCTCCAGAGCAGCGGGAAAAAAGAGTTGCTCGCGGCGATCCTCGATTCGGGTGCCAGCCGCCTTCGGCCCGTGGCCATGGCGGCCGCGACAACGGCGCTCGGGATGATCCCGCTGCTGTTCGATGCGTTCTTCGTCTCCATGGCCGTGGCCATCATCGCCGGGCTGCTGTTCGCTACGGTGCTGACGATGGTGGTCGTGCCGGTGCTCTACGCCATGTTCTATCGGGTTCGATCGGTGTAAGACTTGACATCCGCTTCCTGATATGCTCCGAAGGTCTGACGCTGGAGGGAGCGCATGAACCGAGACGCCTTGCTCGCCGGGATGGCCGTGCTGATCATTGTCGGCGGCTGCGTCCTGGGGATCCATCTGCATCGACCTCCGGAAGCGCTCGGTGAGGACGTGCCACTCACCGAATTCTCCGCCGCGCGCGCCATGAACGAGTTGCGCAATATCGCCGGCCGAGCGCATCCCATCGGTTCCCCTGCCAACCTGGGGGTGCGTGACTACATTGTGCGCCGCCTGACCATCCTCGGGGGCGAGCCGGAGGTGCAGCAAACCACCGTGGTGAACGGATGGCGCGTGGTGGACGTGGAAAACGTGGTGGTGCGATTCCCCGGTTCGGCCAGTACCAAGGCCGTGCTTCTGGTGGCCCACTACGATTCGGTACCCATGAGCCCGGGTGCCGGCGACGCCGGTTCGGCGGTGGCCACACTCCTGGAGACCTACCGCGCGCTGGCCGCGGGCGGGCCGCTGCGTAACGATGTCCTCTTCCTGTTCACCAACCCGGAGGAGGTCTTCCTGCACGGCGGCACGGCGTTCGTGGAGCAACATCCCTGGTTCCAGGATGTGGGCCTGGTGGTCAACATGGACCCCGGAGGTACCTCGGGCCCGGCCTACCTGCACGGGACCAGCGATCAGAATGGCTGGCTCATCGGCGAGTTCGCCCGGGCCGTGCCGTACCCCATGGGCACGTCCCTCGCCTTCGGCATCAAGAAGCTGCTGGGGGATCGTAACGATGAGTTCCATCTGTTCACCGACGCCGGCATTCCCGGGTTCAACATCTCGTTCATCGCCGGCGATACCCGCTACCACACGCCTCTGGACACGCCGGACAACCTGGACCAGCGTAGCCTGCAGCATCTGGGCAGCTACGCGTTGTCCCTGGTGCGCTACTTTGGCCACAGAGTGCTGGAGGATCGCCGTGAGGCCGACCAGGTGTACTTCAACGCGTTCGGCACGTTTTTCGTGCACTATCCCGAGGCGTACGTCCTGCCCATGACGGTGGGAGTCGTGGTTCTGTTCCTGGTGGTCTGCGTTCTGGGCCTGTTTACCAGGTGCCTGACCGTAGCGGGAGTCGGTCTGGGGTTCGGAGTGTTCGTGGGCGCCTTGGCGCTGGCTCCTCTGGCAGTGATGGGGATCTGGTGGCTGCTCAAGAGCAAGCTCGGCGTCTATGACGCCTTCCTCACCGGCAACATCTATAACAGCCCATTTTATCTGCTGGGGTTCACCCTCATCGCGGTGGGCGTGGCCGCCTCCTTGTATGCCATGGTGTTGCGCGCCACCAGCATGGAGAACCTGGCGGTGGGCGCCTATCTGGGCTGGGTGGCAATGTCCGTGTCGGCGGCGATCTACCTTCCCGGCGGGAGCTACCTGTTCCTGTGGCCGGTGTTCTTCAGCCTGCTGGCCATGGCGGTGGCCTTCCCCAAGCCGCCCGACCGCAAGGTCAGCGACATCGGACCGGTGGTCCTCATGGCAGGAGCCATCCCCGCGCTGGTGCTGGTGTCAAGCCATCTGCTGCCGGTGTTCACCGCGCTCTCCATGGACGAGGCGCCGTACTTGATGATGTTGCCGGTGGCCCTGGTGGGCCTGGTGGTACCCTTGGTGTGCTACATCCTGGAGCCGCATCGATGGGCGTTGCCCGGGATCTGTCTCGTGGCAGGGCTCGTGGTGCTGGGGATGGCGGTTGCGGTGCATGCCTACGAGCCCGCACACCCCCAGACGACCTTCCTGGTCTACGCCCTGGACGCGGACGAGGGCGAGGCGGTATGGGCCACCCGCTCCCGGGCCGTCGAGCTCAGTGAGCCGGATCCGTGGGCGCGGCAGATGTTCCCCGACGGCGCAAGGTCAGAGATGTTCAAGTTCTACCCCTGGACCCGGGCGATCTACCTACAGGGCGATGCACCGGTGGAGCAGCTCGACCCGCCCACGGCGGAACTGGTGAAGGAGACCCGCGGCCCGGAAGGGCGCACGCTGCACCTGCGCATTCGCTCGCCGCGCAAGGCAGCCATTCTCATCGCCGTCACCGATCGCGAAATGAAGTCCTGGTCGCTGGGAGAACTCAGCGTCGGCAGCCGCCAGATCATGGCCTACTGGGCATTCCCGGACGCCGGCTTCGAACTCACTCTGGAGGTGGGTGATACCGATCCGCTGAAGCTGATCCTCATCGACCAGTCGTACGGTCTGCCCGATGACGTCCCCGCCCGCCCCGACCACATGATGCAGGAACCTTCCGGCGGCCTCCGCTTCACCGATGCCACCCTGGTGCGCAAGTCGTATTCTTTCTAAACGCTGGGGTCAGACCCCCAGTTCTATTACCGCTGACGGTACCGGTAGCATACGGTCTGACCCCCATCCCTGCTTCCGCTGGGGTCAGACCCCCAGATCCGATGGTGAGATAAACTCAACAGGACCACGTGGAGGAGGACATATGAGTCAGTCCGCCGAGAGCGTCGCCTGGTGGGCCCGCGGGCTCCTGTTCGAGAACTGCAGTTGTGCGGTGGTCTGCCCCGGGCACTTCCACTTCAGCCAGAAGTGCACCCATGAGCGCTGCAAGGGCTACTGGGCCATGCATTTCGACGAGGGCAAGTTCGGCTCGGTGGATCTGGCCGGCGTCCGGGTGGTGGTGGTCTTCGACAGCCCGCAGATCATGATCGAGGGGAACTGGACGCGGGTTCACCTTGTCGACGAGTCGGCCACCGAGGAGCAGAGGGAGGCGCTCGAGACCATCCTGAGCGGCAGGGCGGGAGGCCCGTGGGAGGTTCTGGCCCGGTTCGTCGGACAGCAGTTGCCCACCCGGTATCTTCCGATTCGCTACGAGGAGGAGGGTCGGACCAAGAGGGTCGTCATCGACGGGTTGATGGAGGGTGAGATCAAGGAGATCAGAGGACGCGACAAGGATCGGCCTGTCCGGTTCGAGAACCTGTTCAACCAGATCCACGCGCCGTCCCAGGTCATTGCCCTGGGATCGACCCGTTACGACGACGGCCACATCACCCTGGTCAATGAGAAATCCCACGGACTGCATTCGCGCTTCGACTGGTCGGTGGGCAAGTGAGCGAGCTGTCACTGGGCCCGGTTCCTGTCGGGTCGGTGGCGCGGTTCCAGCGCCTCTCTCTTCTGGCGAGCGTCGGTGTCGTGGCCGCGATGGCGTGGCTGCTGCTGTTGCCCGGCGTCTCGCCGCTGGCTCACATGCACCGGGGGACCTCGGCCCTCGAGGCGTGGGCC
>SMYD01000181.1 GCA_004356015.1 Acidobacteriota bacterium
CTTTTCCCGGCGCTTGAGCAGATGATGGGCAAGCGATTCTCCACGGCCCAGGCTGTGCGCGAGCACCACGGCAGCGATGAATCGTGGCACCCTCCCTGCCCGCCGGACGCCGTCTGCTATCCGGAAACAAGCGAAGAAGTCGTCGCCATCGTGCGCCTGTGCGCCGAGCACCGCTACCCCATCATCCCTTTCGGCGGGGGCACCTCTCTCGAGGGGCACCTTCTGGCCCATGAAGGAGGCATCGCGGTGGATGTCACTCATCTCAACCACATTCTCGAGATTCACGCCGAGGACATGGACGCCCGGGTCCAGGCGGGCGTGACCCGCAAGCAACTCAACCGGCACCTGCGCGACACCGGTCTGTTCTTTGCGGTGGACCCCGGCGCCGATGCCACCCTGGGGGGCATGGCCGCCACCCGGGCCAGCGGCACCAGCGCCGTGCGCTACGGCACCATGCGCGAGAATGTCCTCTCTCTCACGGTTGTCCTGGCCGACGGCCGCATCATCCGGACTTCACGCCGGGCGCGCAAGTCATCGGCGGGCTACGATCTGACCCGCCTCTTTGTCGGCTCCGAAGGCACCCTGGGAATCATCACCGAGGTGACCCTGAGATTGTTCGGCGTTCCCGAAGCCATCTCTGCCGGTGTCATCTCTTTCCCGGACATGGCGGCAGCCATCGACGCGGTCATCCTCACCATCCAATCGGGCATCCCGGTGGCCCGCATTGAACTTCTGGATGAAGTCCAGATGGATGCCATCAACCGCTACAGCCACCTGGACTTGCCGGTGCAGCCGACACTTTTTCTGGAGTTTCACGGCAGCCGCAGCGGCGTTGAAGAACAATCCCGCGAGTTTGCGGCCATTGCCGCCGACCAGGGCGGCGGCGAGTTTCAATGGAAGACCGGGCAGGAAGAACGCAACCGGCTCTGGAAGGCCCGCCATGACGCCTACTGGTCGGCGTTGGCTTTACGCCCCGGCGCCAAAGGATTCGTCACCGATGTCTGTGTCCCGGTCTCCCGTCTGGCGGAGTGCATCCTGGACACCAAGGCCGACCTGGACAGAAGCTTTCTCATGGCCCCACTGGTTGGTCACGTGGGCGACGGCAACTTTCACCTGGTCTTTCTCATCGAGCCGGATAACGAGAAGGAACTATCCGAAGCCAAGCGCCTCAACCAGCGCCTGGTGGAACGGGCCCTGGCCATGGATGGAACCTGCACCGGTGAACACGGCATCGGCCTGGGGAAACGCCAGTACATGCGGGCCGAACATGGAGATGCCGTGGATGTCATGCGGGCGGTGAAAACAGCCCTGGATCCTCTGGGCATCATGAATCCGGGCAAGATTCTCCCCGACCCCGAGTAAGGCGCCCCCCCATGATAGGCTGGCGCTCTGGCAACCCGAGCAGGAGGCAGTATTCATGGTCATCAGGCGACTCAGAAGGCGAATCCCTCTGCTTCTGGCAACGGCTCTGGCAGTGGCCGTTCCCATGGCCACCACAGCAGAGCAGAACGAAGACCCCTATCTCTGGCTTGAAGAGGTGGACGGGGCGAAGCCTCTCGCCTGGGTCGCAGAACAGAACGCCGGCACCCTGAAGGTTCTGGAAGCCGTGCCTGAATTCGAGCCGATTCATGCACGCAACCTGGAGATCCTGAACTCCAGCGCCCGTATCCCATCGGTCACCATCCGCGGCACTTACCTCTACAACTTCTGGCAGGATGCCGACCATGTGCGCGGCCTCTGGCGACGGACATCCCTCGATGAGTACCGCAAGAGCGACCCGGCCTGGGAAACCGTGCTCGACCTGGATATCCTGGCAGCCGCCGAAGATGAGAACTGGGTGTGGAAGGGGGTCTCCTGTCTGCCACCTGCATCCCGCCAGTGCATGGTGTCTCTGTCCCGTGGAGGTGGTGATGCCACCGTCAAGCGCGAATTCGATACCCGGGCCAAGGCGTTCATCAAGGACGGATTCAGTCTGCCCGAAGCCAAGTCGCAGGTCAACTGGAGGGACGCCAACAGTCTCTGGGTCGGAACCGACTTCGGAGAAGGCTCCCTGACCACATCGGGCTACCCGCGCACGGCACGCCTCTGGCACCGCGGCACACCTCTGGCCGAGACCCAGGTGATCTTCGAAGGCAAAGAAGAGGATGTCAGCTCCAGCGCCTTCAGCATTCACACTGCCGAGGGGCGCTATGACCTGGTGGTCCGGACCCCTGCCTTTTTCCGGGGAGAAAATTTCATCCGTCTGGGTGAACGTCTGGTCAAGCTCGACCTGCCCGAGGATGCCAATCTCCAGGGCCTTTTCAAGGATCAGATGCTGGTGTCGCTGCGCACCGACTGGACAATCGGGGATAGCACCTATCCCCAGGATGCCCTGCTGGCCATCGATCTGGATCAATTCCTCCAGGGGAGCCGTGATTTCCAGATCCTGTTCGAACCCTCCGAGAGGATCTCGCTGGGCCAGGTGTCCACCACACGGGACAGCCTTCTCCTCACGACACTGGACAATGTCCGTGGCCGTTTGTATCGCCTCACTCTCGCGGAGGAGAACTGGAGCCGGGAGGAGATTCCGCTCCCTGGACTGGGCCGAGTGAGGATCACCGCCAGCAGCAATGACAGCGAGATATGGTTTTACAGCTATACCGATTTTCTCACCCCCAGCAGCCTCTTCCTGGTGGCTGAGGAGAAGTCCGAACAGGTGAAGTCCATGCCGGCGTTCTTCAATACCGACGGCATGGAGGTGGCTCAGCGAGAGGCCATATCCAGGGATGGCACGAAAATCCCGTATTTCCTCATCACACCCAAGGGTTTCCAGGCCAACGGCAAGTCCCCCGCGCTTCTCTATGGCTATGGCGGATTCGAGATTCCCATGACACCCCGGTACTCAGCCATCGTCGGCACCGCCTGGCTGGAACGAGGTGGCGTCTATGCTCTGGCCAATATTCGCGGCGGCGGAGAGTTCGGGCCCCGCTGGCACCAGGCGGCCCTGCGCGCCAACCGGCACAAGGCTTTCGAGGATTTCATCGCGGTGGGCGAAGCTCTGGTGGCCACGGGAGTGACCTCCAGGGAGCACCTGGGGATCATGGGCGGGTCCAACGGCGGCCTGCTGGTGGGGGCCTCGTTCACCCAGCGGCCGGATCTCTTCAAGGCCGTGGTCTGCCAGGTGCCGCTACTCGACATGCGCCGGTACAACAAGCTGCTGGCCGGTGCCAGCTGGATGGCCGAGTACGGTAATCCCGATGAACCGAAGGACTGGGCCTTCATCAAGACCTGGTCGCCGTACCAGAACGTCAAGGAAGACATTGACTATCCGCGCGTCTTCTTCAGGACATCAACTCGAGATGACCGCGTGCATCCGGGGCACGCACGCAAAATGGTCGCCCGCATGCTCTCCATGGACCATCCGGTCTACTACTACGAGAACACCGAAGGGGGCCATGCGGGGGCTGCCAACAACAACCAGAGAGGCTACGCCACAGCCCTGGATTTCGCCTACCTCTGGATGATGCTGCGCTAAGATCCCGTCCATGGCCACACCTCATCTCCGCCCCAGCGAACCTGTGCGCATGGTCTTCTCACGGCCTGACGGGAAGATTCTGGACCATCCTGAACTGCTGCTGGCCGGTGTAGGCGGCGGCGCGCCTCGCCCGGTGCGCCAGGACGAGTTGATTCCCCTGCCCCGGGGCAGCGACATGTTCTCCCTGCCGGGGCGGCGGCCAGTGGGCATCGACCCTCACAGCGGCGCAGCCGTGGCGTGGGACGGTGATGGCGAAGAGGTCTACGGAGCCGCGGCTTTCCTCGCCCCTGCCTGGACGCTCTTTCTCCATCCGGCCTACAGCACCCTGCCCAATGCTCCCACCCTTCCTCTGTTCGCCTACGGCGCTCTGGGCTTTGCCGATGACCGCTTCTGGGCCACCGGCAGACGGGTTGACGACGACATCCGCCAGGACCCCTGGCGCTTCAACCCGCGCCGCCTGCGCCGCCAGATCACCCGGCGGGTGGAGGAACTGGACCATAATCCGGTGGCGGCTTCCCTTGAGCGCTGCGCCCTGGAGTACAACTGCCGCGCGGCTCAGAACTACTTCATCGGCCGGCACGAAGCACCGTTGCCCACCAGCGCCAGTTGCAACAGCCGTTGCCTGGGATGCATCTCCCTGCAGGCTGACGGCGAGTTCCCTGCCAGTCATGACCGTGTGCGCCGCCCGCGCCACGCCCGGGATGTGGCAGCCGTGGCCCTGGATCACCTCAGGAGGGTCCCCCAGGGCGTGGTGAGCTTCGGCCAGGGATGCGAGGGAGAGCCTCTCATGGAGGGCGATCTTCTGGTGGAAACCGTGCAGCACATTCGGGCAGCCACCGCCGCGGGCACCATCAACCTCAACACCAACGGCAGCCGACCTGACGTTGTCGCGAGCATGTGCGCGGCCGGCCTGGATGCCATTCGCGTTTCCATCAACAGCCTGCGCGAGCCCATCTACAACGCCTACTACCGGCCGCTGGATTACTCCCTGGAGGATGTGCGCCAGTCCCTGCGCACCATGGCGGCCCACGGTGGCTTCAGAGCCATCAACTACCTGGTGTTTCCGGGCGTGAACGACACGGAAGAGGAACTGGAAGCCCTGGAGGAACTGATCCTCGACACAGGCCTGGAGATGATCCAGATGCGCAACCTGAACATCGATCCCGAGCTCTATCGGCAACAGTTGCCCGCGGGGTCCATGCGTGAAGGCATGGGCCTCGGGCGGTTCATGGATCGCCTGGCGGCCCGCCACCCCCACCTGCGCTTCGGGTACTTCAACCCAGCCAAGGAAACCTACGCGGCCTGGCGCCTTGTCCGCGGGACCTGAGCGGCAAGATCAGAACTTGTAACCTGTCCATAACCAGATCTTCGTGGCGTCCTCGCTGATGGCAAGGGTGCTGCTGTCATCGGCGCTGTACAGAGCCGCCTTCAGCCCGAACGTCTGCTTCCAGGAAGCCTTGTAGACCACCTGAACGTCGAACTCAGTGCCGTAGTCATCCACCCTATTGCCGGAGCCATCGTCAAATGTATTGTCGGCGCTGAAATCATGCCACGCGGCCATGGCGGACCAGCCCTCTCCCCAGGTGCCGCCTGCAGCCACGTAGAGATCCACAAGGCCTCCTGCCGGAGTCGCCAGGAAGCGATCCGCCCAGCCGTTGAACTTATGCAGGGTCGCCAGAGGCGTCGTGAATTTGCCCTGGCCATCGCCGCCTTCCAGCAGCTCGTAGCCGATCCTGGCCCAGCAGGTCTTGTGCCTGGCGCCGATTTCAAAGCGCATGTAATCCACATCCACATTGTTGGTGTTATCCCCGGCGTCCTGTTGCATGGCGTATTGGGCATGGTACGGGATGGACCATTTCTCGCCGATCTTCCACGAGTTGTCCCAGCCGGCACCATAGGTGGACGTCGAGAACCTGTCGGCCTCGGCGGCATCGTCATAATCCAGGATGTAGACATAGGGCGCCAGTTCGCCGCTGCCTATCTTGATCCTGGCGTTGAGAAGGTGGCTTGTCATTCCCAGGTTGCTTCCGATAATCGTGTTGACATTGTCCAGATAGACATAGGTGAGTCTCGTCTGCGGAATGGAAAGAACCGAGACCATGGCCACATCGAACGACTGATGGTTCTGCCTCCAGCCCACGGGCCCGATGAAGCGCTCGTCGTCGAAGAGGAACTCGACCCGGCCGGCCGTGACGTCTACCTGGTTGTCGAACCGATACCGCAGGTAGATCTGCTGCAGTTCGGTTCCTTTGGGGTCGGCAATGACCGGCCGCTCACTTATGCCATTCTGTGTGTCATTGTGCAGATTGGTTGCGCCCAGGTTGGAGACATCCTCGAACTGCACGTAGCCGCTGAGACCCCTCCAGCGGGCGGTTTGGTAGGCGAGTGTCGTCCGTAGGGTGGATGCGGTGGCATCATCGTCGGCCACGGCCGAGACGTCGTCGGAGACCTGTTCCAGGCGATAGCGCAGGTCCACCGTCACCTTCCCCTTCTTCAACGCCTCGGCCAGGGAGCCTTGATCCCTGTCCACGTCGTCCTCGGCGGCAGAAACCTGACCGGGAATCAGCACTGCCAGCGCCACAAGGGGCAGAAGCCACTTGCGCAGGCCCACACCTTCTCTTGCCATGATTCTCATCCGGTGACCTCTCATCAGAGAGGTTTCACTCCTGTTCGATTGCCGGCTGCGATCCGAGACCAGCCGCCTCACGGGCAATCAGGCCCAGGGTCTCGTCGATGCGGTCCTTGTGGGTCCGGAACGACAGGACGCAGATGCGCAGGGCAAACACGCCCCGCAGGTTGGTAGCGGTGAGGAAAACCCGATCGTGAGCCTGGATGCGCGCCAGGAGGCGGCGATTGAGATCGTTGGTGGCTGCCGCGGAAAACCCCTGCCGGGTCAGCCGGAATGCGACGATGGAGAGTTGCGGCTCAGCCAGAATCTCCATGTTCTCCATGGCCCGCAAGGCGTCCGCCGCATACAGGGTCAGAGCCAGCTTTTCTTCCAGGTTGGCGATGAAGGGGGCGATGCCATGAAGTTTCAGGGGCAGCCAGATGCGCAACCCCCTGAAACTCCGTGACAGTTCGGGCCCATATTCGCAAAAATCCTGAACCAGAGGGTCCGTGGTCTCCTGTGTGGCCGGCATGTAATCGGCGGTGGTGGAATGGGCACGGCGGAGAAGTTCCCCATCTCTCACCAGCAGCGCCCCGGTCCCGTAGGGAAGGAACAGCCCCTTGTGGGGATCCATGGTGATGGAATCGGCCTTTTCCATGCCGGCGAGAGCCTTCTTCCCCTTCTTCGTGAGGCAGAAGAACCCCCCGTAGGCCGCATCAACGTGGAACCATAACTGTTCCCGGGCGCAAAGCCGGGCCAACCCCGGCAGGTCATCCACGGCGCCGGTATTGGTCGTGCCAGCGCTGGCCACCACCATGAACGGCGTGCGACCCGCAGCCCGATCTTGGTCGATGGCTGCCTTCAGGTCATCCACGCGCATACACCAGAACTCGTCGGAGGGGATCTGCCGCACAGCCGCAACCGGGAACCCGGCCATGCGTGCGGCCTTGGCCACCGAATGGTGGGTCTGATCACTGACATAGAGAACGCCGCCCAGAAAATTCTCCGGCAGTCTCGTGGAGCGCGCCGTGACCACCGCGGTGAAGTTGGCCATGGAACCGCCACTGGTCAGGATGCCCCTGGCTGTGGCAGGCAGACCGGTCATCTGAGCAAACCAGAGCAATACCTGGGCCTCCAGGGCCACCAGTTCCGGCGCCGCCACATAGACACCCACGTACCGGTTCACGGCGGCGGCGATGAAATCGGCCAGGGCGGCATGCAGGATCCCGCCGCCCGGGATGTAACCCAGATAGCCGGGGCTGGCGGTATTGAAACCACCCGGAATGGCCCGCTGAAAAAGATCTTCCAGGAGCCGGTCCAGGGGCACGCCCTGGTGTGGAACAGGTTCTGGCGCCATGACCGGCGCTGTGGCGTCACCAGCCCCGGCGGCACGGGCCGACCCCATGGGCTGAGACGGGAGGCTGGTGACATAGGCCTGAAGGTAGTCGAGGGCTTGCCCCGTCCACTCCCGGAACTGTTCACCCGAGATCTCCAGAGTCCGGTCCTCGGGTATCTCTCCGGGCTGTTCCTTCATACCGGCTTTCATCTCCACGAGTCAGCGAAGAGAACGGGCCGGGGCGACTTCAAAAGCCAGCAGGGAGACATCATCGGCCAGCCTGGCGTTATGGCTGAATCCCCGCATGGACCCCAGCAGGCTGGTGAGACTGCCGCGCAGCGATTCGTCCCGCGCTTCTTCCATGGCCTGCATCAGCCGCCGGCGCCCGAACTGCTCACCGTCACCATCGGCCGCTTCGGTCAGTCCGTCGGAATAGATGTAGAGGCGGCTCCCGGGTTCCAGTTTCAGGGTGTGGGCCTGGTAGGAGGCATCGGGAAAGAAACCGATGGGGAAATTTCTGCCGGGAATCTCCAGGGGCAGGTCGCCGGGAGGAACATAAATCGGGGCACAGTGCCCGGCGACCACCAACCGGACGTCACCACTGCGCCCGTCCAGGATGCCGTAGACAAGAGTGAAGTACTGCGGCACACCCGACCCCATCTGGAAATGGGTATTCAGAGCCTGACAGACCTCTTCCGGTGTGGCGATCTCGCCGCTGGTGCCGTCCAGGTTGCGGCGAAAGAGGACCGATGGCGGCCCCGGGCTGGGCGCAAGCAGCCGATGAATCGCCATGGACATCATGGCGGCAGCGGCGCCATGGCCGCTCACATCCAGCACAAAGAAGCCGACATGATCCCGATCCAGATGAAAGATGTTGAGGGTGTCGCCTGCCAGCTCGCTACAGGGGAAGACTTCCCATGCAAATCGCATTCCCGCCACCACCGGTGAGACCCGGGGGAGCAGCGACCGCTGGATCCGTGCCGCCGATTCCATGTCTGCGCGCAGGCGCTCGTAAGCCAGATGAAAGCGCTCTTCGGAACTCTTGCGCATGGAGATGTCCCGCATGACCGCCAGCATGCAGTTTCGGCCATTCAGATTCAGCAGGGATGCCGAGATCTCGGCCGGTATACGCCGGCCACGGCCGGTCATGCACTGCAATTCATCGGTCCAGCCTTCGCCGTCGCGAGCCACCGACTGCATGAAAACCTCCAGCTTGCTCATCTCGTCGGGGAAGAGAGCAGAGACGGGCACGCGGACCAACTCACCGGGGGCGTACTCCAGGAGCTCATGCGCCCGGCGATTGGCCTTGAGCACACGATTCGCTGCCGTATCCACGAGAATGATGCCATCGTTGGCACCCTCGAAGATGCGCTGCAGGAGATGGAGATCCCCGGCGACGGCCGGCGATCTCTCATCCTCTTCATCTGACGGCAAACTCGACAAATTCACCTGCCCGCGGCGCCGGCACGCAATTCAGTGGCCATGGGAACGCCCATTTCGTCCAGCAGGTGACCGGCACCACC
Source organism: Acidobacteriota bacterium (assembly GCA_004356015.1). Classification (GTDB taxonomy): domain Bacteria; phylum Acidobacteriota; class Polarisedimenticolia; order SMYD01; family SMYD01; genus SMYD01. The sequence continues at coordinate 8,982 of SMYD01000181.1, forward strand.
GAGCTGATCCATGACCCACAGGACATAGCGGATATCCACATGAATGGAGCGGGTCTTCCTGGGCAGGAAATCCCAGTCCGAGATGATGCTCTCGTAAGTGCCGTCGAACAGCAGCCCCACCAGTTCACCACGGGCATTGAGTGTCGGCGAACCCGAGTTTCCCCCTGTTGAGTCCAGGGTGCTGAGAAAATTCACCGGCACCGAACCCAGTCGAGGATCGGCAAACCGCCGCTGAGCGGGATCGCGCATGGCCGCCAGCAGTCCGGCAGGCGTATCGAAAGGCGGCTGTTCCGTGTCCTTGGCCACCACGCCCTCGAGAGTTGTGAACGGCGTGTAACGCAAGCCATCCCTGGGTGTGGAGCCCTTCACCGTTCCGAACGTCACGCGGAGGGTGCTGTTGGCGTCGGGATAGACGGCCTTCCCCTGGCTGCCCAGATAGGCAATGAGAGCTTCCATGAAGCGCGGCCGTGCCTCCCTGAAGCGTCCTGCCAGATCCTTGTCTTCTTCTTCAATGACCATATCGCTGTCATAGAGGCGAACCGCCAGGCGGATGAAAGGATCGTCACTGGCCTCGAAGGCAGCGGGCTTCCTGTCCATCCAGGCCAGGCGCTGGTCCTGATCGGCCAGATCGGTGTCCTGGTACATTGTGTCGAGCCGTTGACCCATGCTCTTCTCGTCGATCTTGTTGCCGTCTATTCCGAACCATTGATCCATGGCTTCCACATGCATTCCCGTGGGGATGGCCGCATAGTTCCTGAGGAAATGCGTCCAGGCCGCGCGATCCACCCGCGCGTCGAAGGTCCGATCGAGACGGGTCAACCGTTCGCGGATCCGGATCAGATCCCGCTCCTGAAAGCCGGGCTCGCGCTGGGGGTCCGGCTTGAGCTGCTCACGACTCAGGCGGTAGAGGGTCTGGGCGGCCCCCAGAAGGCTTGAGCGACGGGCCATGAACTCGTAGTAGAGGGCCCGCTCCTGGGTACCCTGCTGCTCCTGGACCAGGGCCTGGACATTGTTGATGGCCGTATGGAACCTTTCCTGCCGTTCCGGGTTCTCGTCGATCCAGGCCTGCAGTTGCTCTTCAAGTTTCTCCTTCCGCTCCACCACGTCGCTCTTGGCAAAACCCTCCAGCATCCCCTCGTAGTTCTTGGCCGCGTTGTTCAGCCCGGCCACCAGGGAGGCGTACTTGAGCGCGGCGTCAGGGCGATCGCTGGTCTCCTCCTCGATGATCTCCAACCACTGGTCAAATACAACCTTGCGCGTGGGGTAGGACCACTGGATCACGTTCTCGACTTCCGTGGCCAGGCGGTAGCGATTCGTGCGGCCGGGATAACCGGCCACCATGACAAAATCTCCTTCTCCAACTCCGGTGGGGGAAACCTTCAGATGGTGGGCCGGATGATAGGGGACATTCTTCTTGTCAGGATCGGCAGGCAGACCATCGAGACCGACATAAGCCCTGTAGAACGAGAAGTCGCCGGTATGGCGGGGCCACATCCAGTTGTCGATGTCTCCGCCGAATTTGCCCACGCCGCCCGGCGGAGCATAGACCAGGCGGACATCTCGAATCTCCAGTTGCTTCACGAGCTGGTACTCGAGTCCCCCGTAGAAGGCGGAGACCCGGCAACGGTACCCGTCATCCTCCTCGCAGGCCGCCACCAGTGCTTTCTGGCGATCCTCGATGGCCTGGTAGCGCTCCCGTCCATCGAGATCAGTGGCCAGCTTGTCCAGGATCGTGCCGGTCACATCCTTGACTTCCACCGTCACCAGCACGCGACTGCCAGGTCCCGCGAAGACCTCCTCATCGCGATTCCCGGCCACGAATCCACCGGTGAGCAGGTTTTTCTCTTCCGTCGAGTTGTACTGCAAGGCGCCGAAGGCACAATGATGATTGGTGACCACAAGGCCGTCGGCTGATACAAACGACGCCGTGCAACCACCCAGGCTGATGACGGCGTTCATGGGATAGGCCGTCAGATCGGCGAGGGATTCGGGGTCACTCCGCAATCCCAGGGAGCGCATCTCATCGGCCAGCGCAGGAAGCTGGGCCGGAGGCCACATCCCCTCACCGGCCTGAACGCCAGTCCATACAACAATCAACAGAATCGGGAGCCATCGCCTCATACTTGTTCACCTCCAGGGGGGAAGACGCGACAACGATATTTGAAATGCCCGATGATTTCGAGAGGCCTGGACCAAACTTGCCGTGGATCCCATAAACCCATATACGTCAGCAGCTTGTGAATTGTCCTATCCCGGACCAGACCGGGCCGGCTGATTCCAGTCCTCTGACGATTTGGCCTGCCACCTTCCTTCTTCACCTGGGAGGAGTCACCCGGATCTTCACAACCAGGGCCATCCGCTCAAGGTGCAGGGTGAAAGATCTCTTGCGCGGATTTTTCTCGATACGGGCGTAATCCTTCTTGCTGCGCGGTGAGCCGTCGCCGAAAACCGCCTGCAGCCCTTCTCCCAGCCTGGAGGTCAGGCGCTTGGTGAAGTAATCCGTGACCTTCTTCCCATCCGCTGCTTCGGCCAGCTCGGGAAAAAACCGGCGGACGCTTTCTTCGTCATTGCAAAAGACAGACCCCAGGATGCGACGCAGCGCCAGGTGCAGCAGGAAACGCTTGCGCAGATGGTGCGACTTGCTCCCACCTTCGGGGAGGACGGTCTCATGAATTGTGCTGTCCCGTCCGGAAAGCCCGACCATGAGCAGCCGTGATTGATCCGAAGCCAGGGTCAGCTTCTCCAGGAGGCGATCCACGCGCTTCCGTCCCCTACGGTCCCTCTCCGGCACCGGCAGACTCCCAACCGTGGCATCCACCAGCAGCAGCCGAGCCAGATCCCGAACCCGGCGATCCATCTCAGCCAGATCAAGATGAATCTCCAGGCGCGGCACGGGTAACCTGGCGGAGGATGCCACGGGCCTGGCCGGGCCCTCTTCCCGGGCCACCAGGGTGGCCTCCCAGGGACGCTGATCCACCCAGTCCCCGTCATCCACAAGATCCATGACCCAGTCCCGGTCATGAACCGCCAGCAACGGCGTGGCATGGATGGCTTCCAGGGCGTGGACGCCATTCCGGATCTGGGGATCGAACTCGGCCCGGACCAGGATCTCGAACGGAACAGAATCACGTACGTCGCCAAGCTCCCGCCGCTTCTCCCAGATGTCCTCCAGAAGGCTGGCCTGGGTGAGCACCTTGGCGGCACCCAGTGTGCCCAGCCAGTGAAGGCCTTCCACGATGACGGTATTCTCGGTGGCCGAGCGACAGAGGCGCCGGATCACACCGTAGTCCACCTTGACCTCTTCCTTCCCAGCGGCCTGGGCGGTGAAGCAGGCACCGCTGACGCGATTGACCAGGGCCGCCTGCCGCCCTTTACGAAACTCGAAACAGCACTGCTTCATGATCCCCTCGATGCGGGCTTTGAGGAGTTTTGAGGCCAGGCGCTTGCCCCCCGGCGGATCATGAAGATCCACGAATAATTTCGACCAACCCACGATGATGATATTCGCGTCGGGCGTGGAACCGGGATGCCCGGGTACGATGCTGATCCCGGCATACTCGGGCAGTGGGAAGTAGCGCGCGATCTGGGCCGCAGCCAGCCCATCCCGCATATGTTCGTGGGGAGCACAGAGGGTGAAAATGTGCCCCGACTTGGTGTGAAAAAACGGCCTGAAGTAAGACTGAACAGCGTTTTCCCGCTGCCGAACCCGTGTCACCATGTTCCGACCCCTGCCTCCCGCGCCTCAAGCGCCGATCTCCCTCATGGTACCGCAACAGTTGCCTGCATCGGAGAAGATCCCGGCGACTCACCGGTTATTCTTCTCTCCCCGCCCCCATGGGCCGGCACATGGTGATTCCGGGGGAACGGATCGTTCTCCCGATTCACCGGAATCATCACAGCCGCTGCGTTCCTTGGCCACAAAACGGGGAGGGCCGATTTTTCCTCGCCTGCAGCCTCTCCCATGCTTTGTTTCCCGATGGCGGGTCCACAGGGGGGTCGCACGGCGGCCGGGGAGGCCGAGGCACACAGAAGTGAAGGAGACGCACATGGCATCTGCAGTGGGAGTGAGAATCACATCATTTGGAGAGGGCCGGAAAAGGGTTCACGTACCGGCGGGCACCGCCACTGTCGGGTCAGTTCTGAACGCTGCCGGCGTGGACTCCGGCCAGCGGCGTGTGGCCCTCAACGGTCATCCGGTGAGCCTGGGAGCCAGTGTTCTTGAGGACGACGAAGTCACCGTGGTCCCACGCGTGCAAGGCGGTTGATTCATGGCAGGGAGGGGTCGCGCCATGAAGCAGGACCGACCCCGTGGCAACGCCCTCTCCCTGCTCTTTTTCAGTGCCTGCCGGCGGCTCGCCGGGAGGTTCGGCATGCTCCCCTGGAACGCTGATCGGGGTCAACGCTTCATCACTGGCTGTGGCCAGAGAGGACTGACGTCTGCAATCATGCTCCCTCAGAACAGTTCAAAATCTTCTCCCAGCTCAACCGACCTGCAGGTCCGCATGGATCTTGAGATCGATATTCTCATGGCCAGACAACGGATCAC
>SMYD01000182.1 GCA_004356015.1 Acidobacteriota bacterium
GCGCCTGCAACCGCCGCGGCGGTAGCGCTTCCTCCGTCACAGGAGCACAGGTCCCAGCGGTGGGCGAAGCGATCCACGGTGGTGAGAGGGCTCTCGGAATTCCGCCAGGCATTCACCCCGACGGTGGATGCCAGCAGCAGTGTGGCTGCACAGCAGAAGGTGCCCGCGAAAAACAGTCCTTTGGTCAACATGGCTCATCCTCCAATCCGGAGTACCGGACATGGGTGGTACTCCACGCTGGAGAAGGTAACAGGAGGGGAGACAGATGGCATGTGCCAGTTGTCATGAAATGAAACCATGACTTTCGGCACAGTCCCCTGGGGGCAGTCACCGGTATAATGATGAACATGTCCGGTTTCGTCGCCAACTGGCTCAGCATGCCGCGCCTTTTATGGGTCCTTTTCTGGACTCTCATGGCTGTGAGTGTCCTCATCGATTTTTCGCAGCGCCCCCAACTCCTGGCGCAGCCTCCTACCTGGGCCCGGCTGGGCCTTTTCCTGCTGTTCGCCATATCCTCGCCGGTGGTCTGCAAGAGCAGCATGGAGGAGGACCAGCGGCGCAAGGCCCTTCTCATCACCGGAGCGCAATCTCTGATGGTCCTGGCCATGATTGCCCTGCAGCCCACGGGACTTTCCTTTGCGCTGCTGCATATGGTCGCTTTTCAGCTTGGTTTTATCCTGTCGCCCGGCAGGGCGGTGGCCTGGATCGCAGCCCAGGTGGGCGTGGCCCTCTAGCTGGTCTCAGGCGGCCGTACGCCCCTCCACTTGATGTCCAGTGCAGCGACCCTGCTGGCCTTTCAGTATCTCACCCTGGGCCTGGCCCGCTTTTCCGGTGGTGAGTTCCGGGCGCGACGGGATCTCGTCAAGGCCCATGGCGAACTGCTCCTGTCCCGGGAGTTGCTGGCCCGGGCCAGCCGCCTGGCGGAGCGCCAACGGATTTCACGGGAACTGCACGATCTCCTCGGCCATGACCTCACCGCCATGAACCTGGATCTGGAAGTCGCCGGGCACCTGACCCAGGGGAAAGCCCAGGAGCATGTCCGGCGCGCCCAGGAGATCAATCGGAAACTGCTTGGTGACGTGCGGGAAGTTGTCAGCACTTTGCGCGGTGATGAGATCATCGACCTGCGCCAGACTATGGAACGGTTCTGTACCACCATCACCCGGCCGACGATCCACCTGGCCTTCCCGTCGGACCTGGATATGGATGACCCCCTGCGGGCTCAGACCATGCTGCGCTGCGCTCAGGAGATCATCACCAACAGCATCCGCCACGCCGACGCTACCAACCTCTGGCTGGAGTTCACCCGTGAAGGTGATCATGTCGCCCTCAGGGCCCATGATGACGGATGCGGTACCAGCCGTGTCCGAGCCGGCAGCGGCCTGACGGGGATGCGGGACCGCCTGCGGGAACTGGGGGGGAGCGTACACTTCACCTCGCAATCGATGCATGGCTTCCAGGTTGATATTCACCTGCCTCTCCTGGAGCCGGCCCCATGATCCGGGTCTGCCTTGTAGAGGACCAGACGCTGGTGCGCGAGGGATTGCGCAGCCTCCTGGATCTCATCGACGATATCGAGGTGGTCGCCGAGGCGCGGGATGGCGAGGAGGCCATCCGTGTCATTCCGGAGGTGCAACCCGACGTGGTGCTTCTGGATATCCGTATGCCGCGCAAGAATGGGCTGGAAGTCCTGGCCGAACTGAAAGACAAGGGTCTGCCACCGACTCTGGTGCTGACCACCTTCGACGAGGATGGCCTGGTCCTGGACGCCATCCGCGCCGGGGCCCGCGGCTTTCTTCTCAAGGATGTCTCCTTGGAGCAGCTTGCCTCGGCCATCCGCGCCCTGGCGGCCGGCAAGACCCTGGTGCAGCCGGCAGTGACGGAACGGATGCTGCGCAGCCTGCACCGGCAGCAGGCGGATAGCCCCGACCTTCAGCTGGCGGAGCCTCTGACGGAAAGGGAGACGGAGATTCTTCGTCTCATGGCAGGCGGCCATACCAACCGTGAGATCGGGGAAGGACTTCATATCGCGGAGGGAACGGTGAAAAACCACATCTCCAAGATCCTGGCCAAACTCGGCGTGCGGGATCGCACACGAGCCGTCCTCAAAGGCCTGGATCTGGGATTCATCTGAAGATTGGCAGTGTCCCGGCAGGCCGGTCTCCCGTCACCGTCGCGCCGGCTCAAGGACCGTCAGCCCTCTGTTGGCGGACCTGTGCCAGGTCCCGGACCAGGCGCTCCACTGTCATGGTGCCGACCAGGCGCTGCCGCTCCCGGCCCTGGGCGTCCAGCACAATGAGGGTCGGCATGGCCACGACTCCGTAGTGTTTGGTCACCTCTGGGAGGTCATCCACATTGACTCGCACAAGTTGATACCCCTTGAGAATCTCCTGGACACGCGGATCGGGAAGGACATCCTGCTCCAGCGCGATGCAGGGTCCGCACCATGCGGCTAAAAAATCAACGAGGACCATAAGATTGTCGGTCCGGGCCTGCCTGAGAGCCGTTGCCACGGGCTCGGGGTGCCGGCGAGCGCCGGCCCTGCGTGTGGCATCGGCCGTGTCCGTTTCCGGTGTTTCGGCTGCGCTGATTCCTCGTCCTGCTTCAGCCGCCACATGCGGCCTGAAGCCCAGGCTGCTCACCGCGGCCATCATCCGCTCAGGAGAGATCAGTTCCGGGTCATAGCGTACGGTGAAGGCATCCCGCTCCAGATCCATTTCGACGCTCTCTGTGCCACGCAGCCCCTCCAGGGCTGCCAGGACCTCGCGGGGTCAGCCGAATCACGTGGCTCCGCTGCGGCTTTTCATCATGCCATCCACGATCAGGGTCACGCTGGCTGGGTGGAGACCGGCACGGTTTTGCCCGGGAGTTGTCAGGGTCGTGGCCAGAAGGGTCAGGCTCGCCAACGTCAGCACAGACAGGGGCGATCTGAGCCAGTGATTCCAGGGACCCGTCGTCATGTTCATATGCCCTCCATCCTGTTGAACCTGCAAGGAGAAACTAATGCTTGCACCGCGGTTCAAGGTCAAGGAAATCAGGTGGGTTTTATTTGTCCGGGATGGTTTTCGCGGGTTGTTCCAGGCTGCTGAGAACCTGGCAGGACTCGGTGGACGAGTTGTGCCGGCAGACGTCCAGGAAGGAACGCAATTCACGGCGCACATGGCGCAATTCACGCAGATTGTCCTCGACCTGGGAAAGGCGGCTCTCCAGGAGAGTCTGGATCTCAGCGCATGGTGCGGTCTCGCCATCCCGGTAGGCCAGCAGGGTCCGGATATCGGCCAGGGTCAGGCCGGCCACCTGAGCGGCACGGATGAAGCGCAGCCGTTCCACGGTGTCGCCGGTGTAGAGGCGGTAGTTGGACTCGGTGCGCCGGGGTGGGGTCAGGAGACGGATACGTTCGTAGTAACGCACCGTCGAGGTCGCCACCTCAGCGCGTCGAGCCAGATGGCCTATGGTCAGGCCGCTGTTTTTATCCTGGTCGATGGTTTCTCGATCCACGCGGGGACCTGGTCCGGCGACCTGTCACCCGCCAGCTTGTCCGGCACACCGGCGCTGGCGAAGGCCAGCCTGCCAGGGAGAGCATCAGAGCCTTGGTTTGCATGGTTCTCCGTTGGTAGCAAGGACTCGCCACAGAGTCTACAGCTTGAACCTTACTTCAATGTCAAGGTTTTGCCACCAACAAATATTCCATCCTTCTGGAGGTGCGAAATCTGTGGATTCCAGAGGCATGATCTCCTCACTTGCCTGGGACGTTGAATTTCCGGGCACTTTTCCCTGATATTCGGGCTGGTGGGGAGAGCCTGCGGCTGGACCCATAATCTTTGCGCCACCATGTATCCTTCCCGTTCCCATGAGGATTCGAAGATGATCGAGGTCCGCACCCGATTCGCTCCCAGTCCCACCGGCTACCTGCACATCGGGGGCGTACGTACGGCGCTGTTCAACTGGCTGTTCGCCCGCCACCATGGCGGTCGTTTCATCCTGCGCATTGATGACACCGACAGACGGCGCAATGTCCAGGAGGCCCTGGCTCCGATCCTTCATGGCTTCCGCTGGCTTGGCCTCGACTGGGACGAAGGACCTGAGGTGGAAGGACCTGCCGGGCCCTACTTTCAGTCGGCGAAGCTCGAACGCTACAACCGGGCTGTTCAGCAACTTCTGGCCGCCGGCCTGGCCTACCGGGACTTCGCCACCCCCGATGAGCTTCAGATGGAGCGAGACGCGGCCCGAGCCCGGGGAGAACGGTTCGTCTACAGCCGGCGCTGGCTGGCGGGGGATGAGGATGCGGCCGCGCGCCTCGCCGCAGAGGGGCGCGCCGGGGTGGTCCGCCTGAACATGCCGCGGACAGGGGAGTGCCGGTTCACCGATCTTGTTCGCGGACCCATGGTGGTGGAATGGGCCGGTGAGCAGGATCATGTCATCCAGAGAGCGGACGGAACGTGCCTCTACCATCTGGCCAGTACGGTGGATGACCACGACATGAGGATCAGTCATGTCATCCGGGCCGAAGAGCATCTCTCCAATACGCCCCGTCAGATTTTCATTGCCCAGGGGCTTGGGTATGACCTGCCCCACTATGCCCACCTGCCGGCGGTGGCGGAACCGGGAAGCCGCACCAAGCTCAGCAAGCGGAAGTTGCAGAAGTATCTCAAGAACCCCGAATTTGCCCGCCTCAACCACCGGGGGCAGGTCATTGCCGGGGCCATGGGGCTGGCCACCACGGACGAGACGTTCAACCCGGTCATCGTCGATTTCTACGAGCGCACCGGCTTCCTGCCGGACGCCCTGGTCAACTACCTGCTGCTGCTGGGCTGGGCCCTGGATGATCACACCGAGTTTTTCAGCCGGGAGCAGATGGTCGCGAGCTTCTCCCTGGAGCGCGTGAACAAGGCCCCGGCCAGTTTCGACCCGGTCAAACTCATGGCCTTCCAGTCCCACTACATGCAGAGCCTCTCCGTCTCCCAGCGAGCGGATCTTGCAGCTCCGTTTCTTGAAGGTGCAGGTCTCCTGGCGAAGAACCCGACGTCTGCGGATAAAACCCGCCTGGAACAGGTCGTGGCGGCTGCCGGCGAGCGCCTCGTGGTGGCCGGCGACATTCTCGACTACCGGGAATTCTTCGTGCCGGATGACGACCTGGCTTATGATGCCAAGGCGTTTGACAAGCGGCTGCGGAACGCGCCGGGCGCTGTGGATCGACTCGCGCGTTTCGCCGCAGGTCTTCCCGGTGCGCGAGAATGGGATGCCTCTGCCCTGGAAAAATTCCTGAAGGAGTTCGTGGCGGTGGAAGAGATCAAGATAGGAAGTATCATCCATGCCTTGCGGGTAGCGTTGACCGGGAAGGGAGTTGGCTTCGGCCTTTACGATGCCATGGTCATCCTCGGGAAGGAGAGCTGCCTGGCGCGGGTGGAGCGGGCCATGGACGAGGCCCGGCGGGAGATGCCATGACCAGGGGAGGAAAGGGAGACGAGCCGAAATCAGCCGGCGGGCAGCGGGCAGCGCAAGGGGAGACCGCGACACGCTCCAACTTCGTGCGCCAGATTGTCGATGCCGATGTCGCCGCCGGCCGCAACGGCGGTGCCGTGCACACGCGTTTCCCTCCCGAGCCCAACGGCTATCTTCACATCGGGCATGCCAAGTCGATCTGTCTCAACTTCGGGTTAGCCAGGGATCTGGGCGGCAAGTGCAACCTGCGCTTCGACGACACCAATCCGGTCAAGGAAGAGGACAAGTATGTGCGCGCCATCAAAGAAGATGTGCGCTGGCTCGGCTTTGACTGGGAAGACCGCCTCTATTACGCCTCTGACTACTTCGAACAGCTCTACGAATGGGCCGTGCGGCTCATCAAGGCCGGCAAGGCCTACGTGGATGACCTCTCGGCCGCCGAGATACGTGACTACCGCGGGACCCTGACCGAGCCGGGGAGAGAGAGTCCGTGCCGGCAGCGTGGGGAGGCGGATAACCTGGATCTTTTCCGGCGTATGCGGGCGGGCGAATTCCCCGATGGATCCAGGGTTCTGCGCGCCCGTATCGATATGAGTTCCGGCAATCTGAATATGCGCGACCCGGTGCTCTACCGCATCCTGCATGCCGATCACCATCGCACCGGCGACCGCTGGTGCATTTATCCAATGTACGATTGGGCTCACGGCCAGTCCGACAGTATCGAGGGGATCACCCATTCCATTTGCACCCTGGAGTTCGAGGACCATCGCCCGCTCTACGACTGGTTTCTGAACGCTCTGGGTACCCACCATCCGCGGCAGATCGAGTTTGCCCGCTTGAACCTGACTCACACCATCCTGAGCAAGCGGAAACTCCTGCGCCTGGTGGAGGAGAATCACGTCAGCGGCTGGGACGACCCGCGTATGCCCACGCTTTCGGGGATGCGCCGGCGTGGTTACTCCGCGGCGGCCATTCGTGACTTCTGCGAGCGTATCGGTGTCGCCAAGGTCAACAGCACGGTGGATATCGCCCTGCTGCAGCACTGCCTGCGTCAGGACCTCAACCGCCGGGCGTTGCGGTTCATGGCGGTCTTGCGCCCGCTCAAGGTGGTGATTGAGAACTATCCGGAAGGACAGGTGGAGGATCTGGAGGCCATCAACAATCCGGAGGATCCTGGCGCCGGTACCCGCCGTGTTCCGTTTTCGCGGGAGTTGTATGTGGAAGCCACCGACTTCCGGGAA
>SMYD01000183.1 GCA_004356015.1 Acidobacteriota bacterium
GAAGCTGGCGTTGCCGAGGAGGGCGGTGAAGCCGGCGTTGCCCAGCATGGCGGTGAAATCGGTGTTGCCCATCAGAGCGGTGAAGTCGGCGTTGCCCATGAGGGCGCTGAAGTCAGAGCTGTTCATGAGGGCGCTGAAGTCGGCGTTGCCCATGAGGGCATTGAAGTCGGCGCTGCCCAGCAGGGCTGAAAAGTCAGCATTGCCCAGGAGGGCCGCAAAGTCAGCATTGCCCAGGAGAGCGGTGAAGCCGGAGTTGCCCAGCATGGCGGTGAAGCCGGCGTTGCCCAGCATGGCGGTGAAGTCGGTGTTACCCAGGAGGGCGGTGAAGCTGGCGTTGCCCAGCATGGCCGTGAAACCGGCATTGCCCAGGAGAGCGGTGAAGTCGGTATTGCCCAGGAGGGCGGCGAAGTCGGCATTGCCCAGCATGGCGGTGAAGCCGGCGTTGCCCAGGAGAGCGGTGAATTCGGCATTGCCCAGGAGAGTCGCGAACCCGGCATTGCCCAGGAGGGCAGTGAATTCGGCGCTGCCCAGGAGGGCGGTGAACTCCGCATTACCCAGGAGGGCAGTGAATTCAGCATTGCCCAGGAGCGCAGTGAAGTCGGCACTGCCCAGCATGGCGGTGAAGCCGGCGTTGCCCATGAGAGCCGAGAAGTCGGCATTGCCCAGGAGAGCGGTGAATTCGGCATTGCCCAGGAGGGCCAGAGCACCGGGAGTTGCTGCCGCCGCCTGGAAGCCGGGGTCGCTGACCGCATCGGACACGGTCTTGCGAAGCGACGCGTCCTTGGTCAACTGGTCGAAGAATGCCGTCTGCATGAAGGCCTGAACGTCCTGATCTTCAATCTGGACATCACTTCCGGTTATCTGTTTGCTCTGGTAGCGCTCGGCGACGCCGATGGCGCCCGCTGCCGCTTCCTCGGTTGGCGGAAAAATGCCGGCCATCCAGGCGCCGACCAGGGCCACCGCGAGTACGGCTGCTCCGATGAGAGCAAACTTAGTAAAACTGCTCTGGTTATTCGTGCTCATGATGCATCCTCCTCCCTTCGATTCGGGAACTCAGGCCGCAAGCGGGCCATTCTTTTTGAATTACAATTGCGAAAGCAAAAAGTTGAAGATTTATTTCACCTGCCATCGGAAACTCCCCGGGCCGGCTTGCCCCGCTCGCCGGTGCCAGACTCTGCTGTCAGGAAGAGGCTGCCGCGACTCACTCCGTTGGACTTGAAATCGATGGTCCAGAGCCGGCTGGAAGCGGAGAAAGAGGTGTTGAGGATGGCCCTGCCGGTCACCGTGGCGGTGATCCGGCCCGCGGCGAACCGGGCTCCGTCGGTGCCTCCCTCCAGCCACGAGAATTCGCGCACGGCGCAGTCCGAAGGAGCGCAGGTGATGGCCACTTCCACTGTTTCAGGGGCATCTATTTCCAGCAGCAGGGTGAACTCCCCGGCGGTCCGGTACAGGCCGGCGCGGGCTGTCAATCCAATAAGGGAACTGCTGGCTTCGTCCAGAAGGCGGCCGCCGTCGAGGCTGAGCCCCATGGTCCCGGAGGCGGTGGCCGGCTCGTGGGCCGGCCCGGTCGAGCTGGTTCCCAGCCACCAGACGGCCAGAACGGCGAGACCCAGGAAGCCGGCTGCCAGCGGATAGGCCAGGCGCGGCAGGCCACGGTGAGCCACCATTCTCTTGATGTCCGTGATGTCGCGCCCGCCCCGGGCCGCTTCCCGCGGCCGCGGAGAAACCACCGCCGCCATCACCTTGCCGCGCAGTGACATAGGTGGTTTTACGTCGGGGACGTTCTCCAGGGCCTTGTGGAGTCGTTGCAACCGTTCCCGGAACTCACGACGGTCGGGATCCTGCGCCAGAACCCGGTGCAGCAATTCCCTGTCATCTCCTGTCAGTTCTCCGTCCAGTTCGCGGTGGACCAGGCCCACAAAGGTCTCCTGGTCTAGCATGGCCACGCCCCAGCGGCCTGCAGAAGAGCCTGAAGATTCTGGCGCGCGGTGTAGAGTTCGGAACGGACTGTTGATTCGGGCAGGTCCAGAATGCCGGCCATCTCCCGGTAGGTGCAGCCTCTGAAGTGACGCAGAATGACAAGAGCGCGCCGCCGATGGGGCAAACGCATCAGGGCGTCCTTCATGAGAACGCCCAGTTCGTGACCGTGGCATATTGTATCCGGGGCGTGAGCCGAAGTCGGCTCGTCGCCTTGCAGCGGAGAACTCCGGGCGTTGCGTTTGATGTGATTGATGGATTCGTTGATGGCGATGCGGTAAATCCAACTGAAGAACTTGTATCGAGAGTCATAGTTGCTGATCTTCTCATAGACTTTCACGAACGTGATCTGGCAGATGTCGCTGGCATCGTCCTCATTGCCCACCATCCGGAAGGCAAGGTTGAAGACCGGCCCTCGAAGAGCATCGAAGAGTTCGTCGAAAGCTTCGGTCTCTCCTCTGGCGCAGGCTGCCGCGAGGGCGTCCACGTCGGTCTTCATGGCAAATACAACCATCTACCCCTAAAAGTTGGCCGCCCCTGCCGGTTTCCGGGTTTCTCTGTGGTTTCGCGCAGGACCACGGAGCCGCGCAGGTTCGGGAAACCTATGTTTTAAATGTATTTAGCCCGACTCTAACACGGAACGCGGGTTGGGACCAGAACTTCTGGAGCCCAGGCAGGACGGCGGCTCTGAGCCCGCCGGGGGACTGCTTTCGGGCTGGGAGCCTGCCGCCGGTTCAGGCTTCTGCCGGGCTGACCTGAAAGATCTGATCAAAGCCTGAATAACGAAAAATATCCATGATCTGGGGGCTGATATTGACGATACGCAGCCCGGACCCTTGCGTCATGAGTTGCTTCTGGGTGCGCAGCAGGACGGCCAGGCCGGCGCTGGAGATGTAGTCGAGTTCCGCGAAATCGACAGTGTGGGGATCTTTGACCTGGTCCATGAATGCCTGGGCCCTCTCGGCCTGAGCGGCGTCCAGTCTCCCCGACATCAGCACGACGCCCTTTTCTTCCTCTTTGATGTTGAACATGTCGGGTCTACTCCAGCTTCTTGGTCAGGATGACCGTGCTCGTGCGGTTTTCGTACTGGTACTCTATACCGTCCACCATGCGGCGGATCAGGTGAAGACCCAGCTTGCCGATGGGACGATCTTCCACGCTTTGCCCGATATCGACCTCCGGGGATGCCGTTGGATCGAAGGGCTCCACGTCCACGTCGGAGATGCGGACTTCCAGTGTTCCATCCTTGGCATCCAAGGCGATGCGAATAGGGTGCTGCCCTTGCTTATTGTATTTCACCATGTTGGTGAACAACTCTTCGATGGCAAAGTTGATCCTCTGCAGGTGAGTCCGGTCCAGCCCCCGGCACGCAAAAAATTCCTCGGTGAAGTCAAAGATCTCTGACAACGCCGAGAATTCGCGCGGGAATTTCTTCAGCATGGGTAGGAGTCCAACATGATCCCGATACCAGAATACTCCGAGGAAGAGCGAGAAGTCCAGCCGGGTCTTGGCGATGAGCTCATTCCGAGATGGCGCCGATTTTGAGCTATCAGCCCGTTGAGGAAGTCTTCCCCATACGGCGTCCCAAAATTTCATCTGGGGATCGACTCCCTTGGATCCATCTGGTAAAATGGCACGTGCTACTCAAGATTGGGAGGCCGGCGCATCTCGATGAAGAAGCAAGAACACGGCCATCAGAAGACATTGTGGATTCCTCAGGACGCGAGAGCGTCGGGCCCGGGCCATCGGTCCTACGAGCGTCTTGAACGGCCATTTGCGCATGACCTCGAGGCGGGAGGAATGCGTGGGGTTTGATTCTCCAGAACACCGAGTGCGTAGGGAGGAACTGCATGAAAACATCTGATCTCCTGGTCAAGTGTCTTGAGAATGAAGGCGTTGAATATATCTTCGGAATCCCCGGGGAAGAGAATCTTGATTTCCTCGAATCTCTGCGCAACTCCCGCATCAAGCTGGTGCTGACCCGTCACGAGCAGGCCGCTGGCTTCATGGCTGCGACGGTTGGGAGGCTCACTGGTCGTGTTGGGGTCTGCCTTTCGACTCTGGGTCCCGGTGCCACCAACTTCATGACCAGCGCCGCCTATGCTCTGCTTGGCGGGATGCCGGTGCTGTTTCTCACCGGGCAGAAGCCCATCCGAGCCAGCAAGCAGGGGCGGTTTCAGATCATCGACATCGTGCGCATGATGGAGCCGGTCACCAAGTTCACCCGGCAGATCGTGGACGGTAATAATGTTCCCAACCTGGTGCGGGAGTGTTTTCGCGTCGCTAAGGCAGAGAAACCCGGTCCGGTGCATCTTGAACTCCCCGAGGATATCGCGGCCGAGGAGGTCCAGCGCGAGCCGTTTGCCGTCACCACGGTGCTGCCGCCAGGCGCCAGCCAGGCCGCCATCCGCGAGGCCGCAGAGCTGATCGGGACCGCCAGACGGCCACTCCTGCTCATCGCCTCGGCCTGCAACAGGAACGACAGCGCCCCGGCACTACGGGATTTCGTCGAGCGCACCGGCATCTACTTCTTCTCCACCCAGATGGGCAAGGGTGCAGTGGACGAGCGCCATCCGCACTGCCTGGGTACCGCGGCGCTGTCGGAGCACGACTACCTTCACTGCGCCATCGAGCGGGCCGACCTGATCATCAATGTGGGGCATGATGTGAGCGAGAAGCCGCCCTTCATCATGCACCAGAGTGGTCAGACGGTTATCCATGTCTCGTATTTCCCCGCGGAGATGGACGATGTGTACTTCCCCCAGCACGAGGTCATCGGCTGCACGGCCGCCAACATGCGCATGCTCGCAGACGTCATCGAGCCGTCGTCGAGCTGGGATTTCACCTACTTCGAGAGTATCCGGTCCGAGATCGAGACGCATGTCTTCACAGAGAAAGCGGCCGCTGAAGCATTTCCCAACGTCCCTCAGCGCTTCGTTGCGGACCTGCGGAGTGCCATGCCCAGCGACGGAATCCTGTCCCTGGATAACGGCATGTACAAGATCTGGTTCGCCCGCAACTACCAAGCTCATGAAGGCAATACGGTCTTGCTGGACAACGCCCTGGCCACCATGGGCGCCGGCCTGCCGGCAGCTATCGCCGCCAAGATCGTGCAACCCCAGCGCAAAGTGGTTGCCATCTGTGGGGATGGTGGTTTCATGATGAACTCCCAGGAGATGGAGACAGCGGTCCGGATGGGGCTCGACCTCGTGGTCATCGTGCTGAGGGACAACGGCTACGGGATGATCAAATGGAAGCAAGTCGGGGTGGGTTTCCCGGACTTCGGGCTGGACTTCCAGAACCCGGACTTCGTCCAGTACGCCAGGAGTTATGGCGCCGAATCGGTGCGCATCGAGCGGACGGGGCAGCTCGTGGACGAGATTGCCGGCGCCTTTGCAGCAGGGGGTGTTCACCTCATCGAGGTGCCGGTGGACTACTCCGAAAACGAGGCCGTGTTCGTCGAGGAGCTCAAAAAAAGGACATGCATCCTGTAGACTCGGAGCTCATGGCAACCACCCGGGGAGTATTCATGACCAGCGATTCCAGGCACACCTTCGATGTCAGAAGCCCTTTTGATGACGCGCTCATCCAGGCGTTGCCCTATACCGACGAGCAGGCAGCCATGGCGGCGCTGGAGAGGGCACACCAGCGGTACAGGGAGCGAGAGGGCTGGCTGGATGCGCCAGTACGAATCCAGATCCTGGAACGTTTTGCCTCCCTGGTGGAGAAGCACGCCGCTGAACTGGCCCGCCAGGCGGTACGGGAAGGTGGAAAGCCCTTGAAGGATTCAATGGTCGAGATCCAGCGTGCCGTCAACGGAGTCAAGGTCGCAATCGGGGAACTCGGCCGGCTTCAAGGCACCGAGATCGCCATGGGCCTGACGCCCTCATCGGCCCAGCGCTTCGCCCACACCTACCGCGAGCCGCGGGGTGTGGTCCTCGCCATCAGTGCCTTCAATCATCCCTTCAACCTCATCATTCATCAGGCCATCACGGCCATTGCCGCCGGCTGTCCGGTGCTGGTCAAGCCCGCACTCACCACGCCCATGTCATGCAAGAGCGTGGTCGAAATGCTTGGCGAGGCAGGGCTGCCTGAGGGGTGGTGTGAACTCCTGCTCTGCGAGGATGCCGTCACGGAGAAGCTGGTGACCGATGGGCGAATCTCGTTCATGACCTTCATCGGGTCCGCCCGAGTGGGGTGGTACCTGCGTTCCCGGCTGGCTCCGGGAGCCGACTGCGCCCTGGAACACGGCGGTGCGGCTCCGGTCATTGTTGACGCCACCGCCGACATCGAAGCCAGTATTCCTCCTCTGGTCTTCGGGGGCTTCTATCACGCCGGCCAGATCTGTGTGTCGGTGCAGAGGATCTACCTGCAGAAGGCCATCGCGGAGGAATTCACTCGCCGGTTTGTCAAAGCCGTCGGGGATCTGAAAACCGGCGACCCCCTCGACGTGAAGACCGACGTCGGCCCGCTCATCAGGAAACGAGAGGTGGAGAGAGTGGCGTCCTGGGTCGAAGAGGCCGTCGACCATGGCGCAGAGCTTCTCTGCGGAGGGCAGAAGTTGTCCGAGACAACTTATCTGCCCACGGTGTTGCTCAACCCGCCTGACGACGTGCGGGTGTCCAGGGAGGAGGTATTCGGCCCCGTGGTGGCGCTGTACACCTATGACAATATCGATGAGGCCATCGCCCGGGCCAATGCGCCGGACATGTTCTTCCAGGCCTCCATCTTCACTCAAGATCTGGATACCGCTCTCTCCGCGTCGCGGCGATTGAACGGCATGGCCGTCATGGTCAACGACCACACGGCCTTCCGGGTCGACTGGATGCCCTTCGGTGGACACCGCCAGTCGGGACTCGGGATGGGAGGCATTGGCCCGACCATGCGAGATATGACCGTGGAGCGCATGGTGGTGTTCCGGTCGCCGATGCTCTGATCGCCCTGGATATGCATCAGGGATTTGTTCCTCCATCAGACGGTCAGGCCGATGGAAAGGAATGGTCTAAAATAGCGGAGTCTCGCTCAGGATTGGGCCCATGAAGAAAACGCTGTGGCCGAAGAATTTCGTCCGTATTCCCGGGGAGGACTGGGCGCAGGGAGAAGTCGAACTCCTCGCTCTTAAATATGACACGGTCGAGAACCACGGTTGGTACAGCAACCTGGCGCGGACAGTGTCCCAGATCGGGGATTCCATGCAGGACGGGCACATCCTCCTCGATTATTCCGGGGGCACGGGAATCCTTGCCGGTCGGCTGCTGGAGGCGTTCCCCGAGAAACGTTTCGGGGTCCTCATTGTGGATTCTTCACCCAAGTTCCTGCGCCTGGCGTTGGAGAAATTCCGTGACGAGGAGCGAGTCGCTCTCAGGCTTATTCGGTACCGTAAGGAGCAGAAGCGTCTCGATCTGGTCGATGAAGTTCTTGATCCGGATTTCCTCGCACATGGTGCCGACGGATTGGCTTGTACCAACGCAATCCATCTCTACTATGAGCTTCCCGAAACCCTGGCGGCATGGCATCGTGTGCTGAAGCGCGGAGCCCGTGTTTTTATCCAATCCGGAAACATCCGCAATCCCGATGCCGGTGAGAATGAATGGATTATCGATGAGACGGTGGAGAAGATCCATCTGGCTGCCATGGAGATCGTGGGCGAAGAGGAACGATTTTCCCGCTACCGGTCCTGCCTGGAAGACCCTGCATATATGCGCCGGCATGATGCTCTGAGGCAAAAATATTTCCTCCCGGTCAAGCCCCTTTCCTATTACGTATCAGCCCTGCGTGAGGCCCGAATGCCGGTCGTTGACATCAGCAGGGAGACCATCGAGGCCAATGTGGGTGAATGGTTCGACTTCCTGGCCGTCTATCATGAGGGAATTGTCGGCTGGCTCGGTGGCGCCAGGAAAATTACCGGCCGCGAACCCGCCCATGACGTTGTACGCGATCGCTTTTCTCTGATGCGATTGGCCATGGAGAGAGTGTTCGCAGGGAAGCCCACGTTCAAGACGTGCTGGACGTATCTGGTCTGTGAACGATCTGCTTGATATGTGGGGCCGCCAGGGATGTCCGGGTCTGTGGCGTGGTCATGATGTTGTTCCGCAGTTGCCGCCGGGGCCGCCCCTGATCTGAATTGCCCGCTCTATTTCTCCGTTCTCATGCCGCTCTCTTTGCGCAGCACAAGGATGAGGTCCGAGTATGCGTCGTCCAGGGAGCGTGGGTCTTCCGGCGCGTAGGTGAAATCGTGGCAGGCGACGCACTTGAAGGCGGGGACCTTGTTGAGAAGGCCCTTGAGTTCCTCGGCGTTGTAGGTGCGAAATTCCCACCGGGTTTCCTGAAAATGAGTTCGACCGTGGCGGGTGACCTGAAGGCGAGTGCGCATTGCTTCGCGGCGCCGTCGTCGGTGAGCAGGCCAGGTATGAGTGTTACAGGTGACTTTGATACCACCACGCCGGCCAACCCAGCGCTCATGGTCTGGCTTGCGCTGATGGTAATCGGTGAGGTGAAGCCCCAGCACATACAGGCCGCCGACCCGCAGTGCCCTGGCGACCCTGTTCAAATGGGCGACGGCATGATCCTCGGTGAGCAGGTACTTGAAAGTGCTGACGAGGCAATGGGCCAGATCGAAACCGAATCGTGACGGTATCTTGAACGCTTCCATGGAATCCTTCCACAGGATGGCGTGGAGACCGTCGCGATTCAGACGTTCGCGGGCATGGGCCAGCATGTTGGCGTTGATGTCGAAGCCTGAGACGTCGTGTCCTCTTGCCGAAAGTTCTGCCACCAGCCGGCCTGACCCGGCAGCAGGCTCCAGAACACGCCAAGGTGGGCGTCGGGCTCCGGCCAGGCGTGCGTGCCGACGCATCATGGCTTCAAGGAAGTCCGCCTCCCTGGCGGTGTCTTCCGCGAAGATGATGTCGTAATACAGAGGGGTGTCGTACCAGTTATCCAGTGACATGAGTTGACGGCAATCGATTAGCGGTGGGCATACGCCGGGAGATCCCTGAGGCGATCATCGTGGACCGGCCCACCGACGGTGAAGTGGTAGAGATCCTGGTAGCGATTCCCGGCCAGACCGAAGATTCTGTGCAGTTCATCATCGAAGAAACAACCGATGCCCGTAGCTCTCATTCCGGCTGCTTCGGCTTCGAGGTAAAGAACCTGGCCGAGGGCGCCGGCCTCCCAGTGCAGTCGTTTGTAGAACCAGGCGCCCTCCCGGCGCAGGCTGGGCTCGAATTCGGCGATCATGGCCAGGGCGAACACCCCGTCGGCGGCGATGTCCTGGCCACAGGAGACCTCCCGGGCCTCAGCGCGGCAGTCGCCGGGTTGGAGAAGGTAAAGAGGCAGACCCTCCGGGCATCCGGTCGGCTTGGTCCACCGGAATCCGGAATGCATGGCCGCTCTCAACTCGTCCCGCGCCGTCCCATGACGGGCCAGGCAATACAGACCCGGCTCAAGGCAATCCACTCGGTGAACAAAGAGGAGAAGATGGATCCCAGGCCTCCAGGGGAGAGCGCTGAATGGAGCGTGATCAGGGTGCGGCAGGACTCGCGCCATCATCCCGAAAAAGCTTTCACTCTCGAGGCTGGTCATCCCATCCATGGCGACCGCACTGCGGCGCTGCCTGACGAGCTTGCGAGCCGCGACGCCGGGCATGGCGGAAGGAGCGAAAGAAAGTGTGTCCTGAGCGCTGGAAGGGAGAGAGAATTCCGGCCCGGTATCCGAGCGGAGTGTGGCAGCCGCGACCTCATTGATGACCGGCCAGGGCCGGTGCTGGGGACTGAGCCGGTTAGGGCTCCCCACCATGGGTAGCCCGGCAAGGCGTTTCATGAATTCAGGCGCGGGTCGAAGGACGCGCCGACCTTCCGGAAGGGGTGGTTCACCGGCGGGAAAGAGAGCCAGCAGGCAATCTGGATGTTCCATTTCCGGGCCCTCCTGGTCGGCGACTCCCAGCAAGGTAGCAAGTTGCGGGTCGCTGCAGCCGTCGAGACATCGGGTTTGCCAGCCCAGCAGAGAGGCGGACAGGGCCAGAGCGGCCATGGCATGTCCGACATCGTGATGGCAGTAGCGAAAAGCCCGCTCACCGTATTTCCAGGATTCCCGCCAGTGAATCGACGTCAGGCCCACCAGCAGCACACCGTCCGGCAGGCCGGATGTCAGATCCTCCCAGTCACCTTGCGGAAAATGAGACCTTATCTCCAGGCCATGATGAAAGGGGGAGTAGTGCGAGAGAGTCGGTGTCTCCCACAGTCCGGCGACGGGTGCCGCCAGCAGGTAGCCCTCGGTGGGGTGGAGGTTGCCGCTGGACGGGTTGACTCGCAGTGACCAGCGGGCAGCCCCCAGTTCCTTCCACGCAGAGAGGGCGAGAGAGTCGTAGAAGAGCTGGGAAATGCTCGTCCGGTCCACCGTCCTGAGGGGGTTTTCCCCTGGCCGTAAAATGTTCAGAGCATCGGGTTCGTCGCTGGGTGGGATCTCATCCAGAGGGACAAGTTCGCTCCCGTCGTACCGTCTGAAGGGATCGGGCTGGGTCTGCCAGTCCAGATATCCGGGTGATAGAGCGTACCTTACCGGGTGATGCTTGGTGCGCTCATGGTAGGCCAGGACTATTTCGAGCTGAGTTCGGGGAATGTCGGAATTCTGTGAGGGCATGAGCTTTCCGCGACATGATATGCCAATGGAAGACCTGTTGAGGACTCATGGGGTGCCCAGGGAGCTCTTACCTCGGCGATTCCCACGACAATGCCTTGCCGGGGCGGTTCACTCTTCGGGCTCATCTTGCAGGTGCGGCCAGTGCCGGCGGTTGAGGTCAGGAAGACCTGAGCCGGAATCTCACGGCTTGTGGGGATGCCGTCGCTCCATATCCTGCCGCCAGTTGAAGACGATGCTGACCCGGTTGGGATTGCCCTCGTTGGAACCCTTTTCGATGCCGAACCAGCTCCCATCAGGCAGGTCGGTGATCGCTTCGAACCCCGGCTTGATGAGGCCCGGGTTCAAGACCTCCCTGGGTGGTGAGAATGAGAGCGAAGGCTCAGTCTTTATGGTCACCGCGTATTTCTTGCCGATGCCGGGCCGGGTGAAAATCAGATCCATGGATTGCGCTTGGTTTGCCTTGGACCA
>SMYD01000184.1 GCA_004356015.1 Acidobacteriota bacterium
ATGCCCGCCAGAAGACCCACTTCACGAAAATGTCCGGTGCCGTCATTGCGCCAGAGCTGGTTGGGAGTGCTGTCATTGGCCACATGCAGGTCGATATCGCCATCATGATCATAGTCGAAGGAAACCACACCGAGCCCTTTCCCCGTGCGGTCGACGATGCCTGCCTCCAGGGTGGCATCGGTGAAGCGTCCATTCCCCTGGTTCCGGTAAAATGTGTCCGGAGTCATGGTGTAAACCTGCGGCGTGCAGTAAGCGCGCCACTCTTTGCCCTTGCGACCGCACCATTTGTTGTTCTCCGGCGAAGCGTCACAATAATTGGCCACGAACAGATCCAGATCACCATCGGCATCGGCATCAAAAAAGACCGCGGAAGAACTCCAGGCCGGATCTCCCACTCCCGCTTCTTCGGTCACGTCCGTGAATGTGCCGTCGCCGTTATTGCGATAAAGGACGTTGGGACCATGATTCATCACATAAATGTCAGGATCCCCGTCGTTGTCATAATCGCCGACCGTCGACCCCTGGCCATAACCGGTATCGCCAACACCCGCTCTGGCGGTCACGTCGGTGAATGTGCCGTCGCCGTTATTGGCATAAAGAGCGTTGGCCGGCTTGCCCTCGCCTGGCCAGCCCGGCATGGGAGCGCTGTTGATGAAGTAGATGTCCAGGTCGCCGTCACCGTCATAATCGAGGAGAGAGAGCCCCGATCCCATGGTTTCCTGCATGACCAGCTCGCCGCCGGCACCGGTTTCATGGCGGAAGGTCACGCCCATGGCCGTCGCCGATTCCTCGAACCGGATGACAGGTCCCGGCTGCTGAGCCGTCATCATGCCTGCAGAAAGAGCCATGAGAATGCCGGCCGCACCAACTACCCGCATCGGGATCCTGCTCACGGCAGGCCTCCCGCTCCAGATCTCAGCAGACGTTCCGCTTCGTCGCGGTGGCGTCCGGCCGCATCCGCGTCGCCGGCCATCCTGAATGCCCGCGCCAGCGCCATCTGTTCTTCGGGGTCTTGCGTGTTGAGGGCCTCGGAGCGGCGCAAATGCTCGATGCAGGCCTCTTGCCGGCCTTCAGCCAGCAACAGTTCTCCGCGCAGGCGTTCGATCCACGGCTGACCAGGGTCGATTTCCCCGGCTTCCGCAATCTGCCCCTCGACCCTGTCCAGGTTTCCGCCTTGAAGGTCCATCTCAGCCCCCTTGCGCAGGACGCGCAGATTGGTGGCCGTGGAGGTCGCCTCTTCCTTCGCCACGTTGACGTCGGCGAACCGGCGCAGAGCCTCTTCAGCCGCCGCCATCCGGCCCAGGCGGGATAACGCATTGCCCAGGTTGAACCAGGCGTCTGCGTAGGATGGGTCCATGTTGAGGGCACTCTGAAAGGCACTCACCGCCTCCGCGTCATCCCCCGCGCGCTGGGCCGTGATCCCATAGATGTACCAGGCATCCGGACTGGGGCGCGCCTTCAGGGATCTTTGCAGCATGGCTGTGGCCTCCTGGAAACGGCCCATCTTGGAGAGGACAAACCCCTCCTGATAATCCAGATTGGGTCCACGGCCTCTCTCCCGGCCCATGGACCTGAGGCATTCCAGCGCCTCTTCCAGCCGTCCCTGCTCCACATAGAGCTCCGCCAGTCGCATCCAGGCTTCCGCCAGACCCGGCTCCATGGCCAGGGCGGCGCGATAGGCCTCTTCCGCCCGGGCCAGCTTTGTGTCCGAGTTCAAAGCGCGGCCGAGATAGAACGCGATGGCGGGATCGTTGGGATGGTCCTCGCGAGCCTTTTCCAGAAGATCGATCGCCTCCTTGATCTGGCCCCGGCGCAGCAGGCCGACCCCGTCCGAGAGCGCGTCGCCTGTAAGAACAGGCACTGGCAGAGAACTCTCCGCTCCAGGGTCCGCGTCCGACGGCAACACCTCAGGCGCCGGAGTCAACCCGGCGGGGCGTTTCTCATCCTGACCGGAGGGGTTTCCACATCCCAGGATGGCCAGGACCAGGAAGAGTCCCAGCGCTTCTCTTGGAGGCATCCCAGACACACTCTGAATTTACCGCAAATCGCATATTTCAGCATGCTTTTCCCGTACTGGAGACCGGTTTGACCCATGCTGGACCACGGCCTTATGTTCATAGGTGAAACAGAGGCCCATTCAATTGACGACGCGTCTTATCAAATTCGGGGTGGCAACCCTAGTTCTATGCGCTGCCGGGATTGTTCACGCCGGCCCGGCGCGGCAGGCCCATGGGCCGGAACCACCACGATTCTCCAGCCATTTCCAGGTCGAGACACGGGGTGCAACCTCCCAGCGCCTGGAGCGAGAAGTCCTGAAAGTGCTGGAATCCTGGCACCGTCGTTACATGGTCATGTTTGAAACCGAGCCCGTGGGCCCCATCCCGGTCATTCTGTACCCCCGCCGCACGTTTCACGGGAGGACCGGCGCTCCCCACTGGGCTGATGGCGTCTACGACTCCGACGGCACCATTCACGCCGCTATCGGGGGGGTGGCCCGGGTCGGCTCCGGCCTGGAACGCCTTCTGGCCCATGAGCTGGCACACGCCTTCATCAACCACCTGTCAGGGGGCCGGGCACCCCGCTGGCTCCAGGAAGGACTGGCACAGGCCCTGGCCGACAGCCGCCCCGAGAGACTTCCTGGCCACCCCGAGGTCGTGGTCACCCGGCCGGATCTTCTGGACTATGAAGGCACCCTCCGCTTTACCAGGCATCTCATCTCCATTCATGCCGCCGCAGGCATTCGGGATGCCCTCGCTGACATGGGTTCCGGCCATTCGGCCGATGCCGCTTTCGAGACCCGCCTGGGAGGGACACCTATGGAACTTCTTGCTGCATGGTCTGCGCGGGAGGACCGGCTCGCCCAGGAGACGATGATGGAGCCCAGGCCATGACAGACTCCACCCTCACCGCCGGAGGTGCGCTCAATGCCCTGCGCGAGCTGGCCGAGGAGCGCAGATCGGGCGTGCTGGCCAGCCGCCGCGGCAGCGCCGGCATCCACATCTGCCTTCAGGACGGCCGCGTGGTCTTCGCCACCTCGAACCTGTTGCGTTTCCAGCACAACCGGTGGCTGACCGCAGCGGGACTGGCCCACCACGACGCTCTGAAAATGGCAGGGCCCACACGCGGCACCAAGGAACTCGTGGACAACCTCGTGAAACACAGCGGCCTGGACCGCATGGACCTGGTCTCGTCGCTGCGGGCGCTGCTCAAGGAGATGGTCCTGGAAGCGCTGACCTGGCATGCGACAGAGCTGCACTTCAGTCCGGGCGTTCCGGTCCTGCATGAACATATCCTCATCGATGATGCCGCCGACGGCCTGATCCAGGCAGCCGAGGAGCACCTGGAGAACACCCCGGCGCGGAAGGCACCCCGTGAAGTGGCCGACCCTGTTCCTGCCCCTGCAGAGCAGGACCCACATGGCCATAACCCTGAGGTTGCAGCGTTCCGCGAGAAGGTCCAGTTGACCGGCGAGCAGAATTATTACGAGCTGCTGGATCTGGATAGCAAGGCGGACAGCGAGACAGTGCGCAAGCACTATTACCACCTGGCCCGCGCCTACCATCCGGATGCACTGAAAGGAATCCTGGCAGAGGTCTGCCGGGCTGAGGCGGAAGAATACTTCGCCACCGTCACCGATGCCTACAACACCCTGACCCGCCCGGAGCAGCGCAAGGAATACGACCAGCAGCTCGGCTCCCAGGCAAGTTGGGATCGGGAACAACGCCAACAGCAGCCCACAGAACTGGCAAAGCTCAATTTCATCAGTGGTACGCGGGCCCTGGCCGCCGGCGAACTTCACGACGCCGCCCAGTTTTTTCGCAACGCCGTGCAGCTCCATCCGGACCACGGCGAATACCATCGCGAACTGGGCATCGTCGAGATGCGCAACCCCCGCTGGCAAAAATCGGCAGAGTTCTCTCTGCGCCGGGCCATCGAACTGGAGCAGACCGATACGCGCGCTCTCGCCCACCTGGGTCAGATCTACCAGGAAAATGGACTCAAGCGGCGGGCGACTGAAACCTACCAGAAGGCCCTGGATTGGGACCCTGAGAACGAGATGGCCCATGCTGGGCTCGCGGCCCTTGGAGCCTCCTCAGGCAGCGCGGGCAAGAGCCTCTTCAGCCGCGGCTGAAACAAACCATGGCTGAAAACAGACCCAAAAACTCCCGTACCCGCCGCCGCCTGACCCTTCACTTCCACCCGGTGGGCAGCCGAGATAGGCCCCGTCCCGGATTCACGGAAGACCTGAGCGCGGCCGGCGTTTTCGTCCAGACCACGATGGCTTACGGAGCAGGCACCCATGTGGAACTGGAATTCGTGACGCCGGATGGACCCATCACCGTGCGGGGCAAGGTCAAGTGGGCCAAGCGCGCGCCGGCGACGCTGGCCACCAGGAAACGTTCGGGAATGGGAATTCGTCTCGAGGAGGTCCCGCCGGAACTCCTGGCTCTGGTCCGGGCTGACTGACGCTGCCTACTGCACCCAGCCTTCCAGAGGCTCGTGGCAGAGGCAACCGTCCAGTTGCTCTCCACACGCGTAACAGTGCCCGTTCTCCCGGTAATAAATTCGCAGCTCTTCCTGCCAGGCGTCGATGATGCCAAGTTTTTCATCGAACCTGAGGGGCGAATCTCCCATCCATGCCCGCATGTTCTGCAGACTTCGACGATAGATCTGATGCAACTCATTGCTATTCTTCACGTCTTGCGACTCCTCAAACGTCACGGTCATACTAATTGCTCAGGGCCTCCCCTGGCGCGAGAGATTGCACTTCATGATGCATATGCACAGCACGCCAGGAATCCATCCTGCCGGGCTGACCCGCGGAAGAGAGGAGACAGTCCCATCCGGAGCGAAAATGGGCGAGCGGTCCATCATCGGGGAAGAGATCAATCGGCCCAGATGACACCGTCGGCCCAGATGACGCCGTCGGCCCAGATGACGCCGTCGGCCCAGATGACGCCGTCGGCCCAGATGACACCGTCGGCCCAGATGACACCGTCGGCACCGACGCCGGCGCTACCCTCGAGGGCCAGGCAGCCTTCAGAACGGCCGGGCTCTTCACAGCCGCGGTTCATGGCCAGGACCACCTGGATTCCATGATCCCCGTCGGGACTTCCTGATAAGCCGTCGGTCCAGGCGGCCCCGTCCAGGAGTCCCCTTCCGGCCGCGGCATGCGAATCCTGCCCGAACAATTCCTCCTGCCAGGCCAGATCGTCCCAGGCAGAGTCATTCCAGAGGTTGGCGGCCCAGAGCTCATCATCATGCAGGCGCCAGCGCCAACGGAACAGGTCATCGCCACTGAGCCATGCCCGGTTGACCAGGACACCGCGGCTCCAGGGCACATCCTGTCCGGCGAGCGAGGTGACCGGGTGCGGGAAGGCGCCGCCAAGAAGCTCAGCTCCGTGGCGCAGGCGATTCGCCCGCGGGGAGAAAGACGCCGCCAGGCGTACCGCACCTTCAACATTGAGCAGGCCGGCCCCCTGAGCCAGGACCGAGGCGGACGGCAGGCGCTGCGCACTGAACATGAGAACCTCCCGCACCATCTCGGGCGTCAGGGACGGGTTGGCGGCCAGAACCAGGCTGGCAGCACCACTGACCACCGCCGCGGAAAGAGAGGTGCCGGAGAGGACCATGTAACCCCAGGGGGCCACATCCACGCGATCATCATGGATTTCAGGATGATCGGTGACCAGACGATTACCAGGTGCCTGCCCGGCCGCGAGCCGGTGTCCGGGAGCCACGAGATCGGGCTTGACCAGATGGTCCGGCAATGTCGGACCACGGCCTGAGTAGGGGGCGATCTCGTCGTCGGACCTCTGGTCCGTGTCCCAGGTCCTGACTGCTCCTACCGTGAGGACCCGCGGCTCGTTGCCCGGAGATGTCACGGAACCATAAACCGTCACGCCGTCCAGATCGCCCAGGTTCCCGGCCGAGGCAACCACCACAAGGCCCTGTGCCACAAGCGCTGCCGCGGCGCGACAGAGAGGATCTGTGGTGGCCGGCTCCATGGGCGCAGCACCGAGGGAGAGGTTCACGACGCGGATACCGAGGCGACGGTGATTGTCCAGAATCCAGTCCAGCCCGCGAATGACGCGGCTGACCGTGCCGGTTCCCTCAGCATCCAGGACACGCACATCCACGAGCTTGGCCCGGGGGGCCATGCCGGCCAGGGAGAGGCCCTGCGAACGCCCCAGGAGGCCATCACCGGCGACCAGGGTGGCGATATGCGTCCCATGGCCGTAGGGGTCGCTGGACCAGGCACCATCCCCAACCAGGTCCACAGCCGCCACGACGCGCGAGGCGCCAGGATTGAGAGGATCCGCCAGATCGGGAAAGCCGGCGGCAATGCCGCTATCCACAACAGCGATGGTGACTCCAGCACCACCTGAGGTCGATGCCGCAACGAGGTTCGCACCGGTGGTCACGGTCAGGTGCCCCGGCTCGACAGAGGCCATGCGACGCACAGGACGGTCCGGTGAGAGAACAGCCACCTGCTCAATGGCAGCCACTCTCCAGAGAGATTCAGGGGTCAGATCGACCAGGAAGGCGTCAATGGAGCGGAATCCACGGTGGACGACCACACCCTCGCGCGCCAGAGCCGCCAGCAGGCGCCCCCTGTCCGCCCCGGGCCTCACCTGCAGGATGGCGGGAATCAGGCCTGAAGGCGTGGCGGAACTGGCCGCTGCTCTCAGGTCGTCGGCCACCTTCGCCGGCGCCGCCGCCAGCGGCTGGCTCAGAGCTGTCACCAGCAGGACCAGGCCCGGGAGAACCCGGCCGAACCCTATGGCGGCGTTCCTGCATCGTACGAGTTTCGAATCCTGGGACATGGACGGCTCTCCTTTTCGTCGCCCTTCCTTAGAGCAACGACGGTGCCATCCGTGTCTCGAATCCGTACTCGAGAAATTCCAGCTAAGACACTGTTATGTATTGACTTGTTCCTGATCGCAGGATCGCAATCAGAAGCGAGGGGGGGAGGTGTTCAGAAACTCGACAGGGTGCCAGGGCCAGGTGTGACGTTTCTGGACACGGAGCTCAAGTGTCAAGCTCTTTCGAGTCGGTAGTCGCGGATCTTCTTGTAGAGAGTCACCCTGGATATACCGAGCACCTCTGAGGTCGCCTTGATGTTCCAGCTCATGGCAGCCAGGGTGCGATTGACATGTTCCCTCTCCATGTCACGGAGAGATCGCATGGGTTCGCTGTCGCTGATCTGGAGAACACTGGCGGCTGTTCCCAGGATCAATTTGAGACTGGAAGCGGTGATCGGGCTGTCCCCCGCCATCACGGCCACCCTCTGGACCACATTATTCAGTTCACGGATATTGCCCGGCCAGTCCCGGGCCACCAGCTCCGCGATGGCATCATCGCTGAAGCGCCACTCTTCAACAGGTAAATTATTCTGCTTGCAGAATTTACGCAGGAACTCACGGGCCAGGATCGGAATGTCTCCCGGTCGCTCGCGCAAGGATGGCAGGCGAATGGGGAAAACATTGATGCGGTAATACAGATCCTCACGGAATGTGCCTGCCGCCACCATGTCCTCCAGGGACCTGTTGGTCGCACAAACAAGGCGAAAATCTGCCCTCAGTGTCAGCGTGCCGCCGATACGCTCGAAACTGCGGCTCTCAATCACCCTCAGAAGTTTGACCTGCATGGCCAGGCTCAACTCCCCGATCTCGTCAAGAAAGAGCGTCCCACCATCCGCCAGCTCGAGACGCCCGATCTTGCGGCGGTGGGCCGATGTAAAGGCACCCTTCTCGTACCCGAAGAGCTCCGCTTCGAACAGGTTCTCCGGGAGGGACGCACAGTTGATGGCATGGAACTGGTTGCGGGCACGAGGCGAGAGATCATGAATAGCATGTGCGGCCAGCTCTTTGCCCGTGCCCGTAGCACCAAGGATCAGGGCTGAAATTTCCGATTTGGCCACGGTATGGATCATCTCGAACACCACCAGCATCTTCTCATCGGACCCGATCATGCCTGCGAAGTACTTGGCTTCGACTTCGGTGGTCATCTCCAGGTGCCCGGTCTTCTCCTTCATGGCAACATCAATGCTGCTCTCGATCTCCGGGAGGCCGACTCGGTACCTGTAAATCGGCCCTTCGCCATCGGCGTTGAGAGTGGAGAGCACCAGGCCAACATCGACCAGCGGATTCAGGCACTTCTCGGTATCGATCCGCAAACGCCCCGTTTTTCTTGACAGTGTGTCGAGACTGTACGATTCATGCTTATCGCGGCGCAGGATGGCAAGCAGGGAGATGCGCAGAGGAGAAGCCAGAAGTCTGCGCATTTCGCCGTCAGCCGCCAGCAGTTCCGCTTGATTGGTTTGCGCCATCGGCATATCTGCCCCCTGACAGTCAATCTAGGCACGAGCAACCCGCTGTCAAGAATCCAAACACTGACAGGTCGGGATCGATAAGAACCGGAACATGTGCAACGAAGACCAGCCCCCTGCACAGCGGCCATGGAGCCCGTCTGACCTCAGGTTGTCCACAGAATCTGTGGAAATCTCCTCCCCACGTGATTGACAGGGGCCTGAAAGCGATGTTATTTTCCTG
This sequence comes from Acidobacteriota bacterium, assembly GCA_004356015.1. Classification (GTDB taxonomy): domain Bacteria; phylum Acidobacteriota; class Polarisedimenticolia; order SMYD01; family SMYD01; genus SMYD01. The sequence goes on from SMYD01000184.1 coordinate 8,556, forward strand.
ACGGGCCGCTATCGTCTAGGGGTTAGGACGGATGATTCTCAGTCATCAAACCGGGGTTCGATTCCCCGTAGCGGTACCATCATCCCGCCAGCGAGGAGCCTCTGTTTGACCTCTTCCCATGAGGGCCGTTCTCCACTGGGCGATCTCCTGGGATTCACCCAGGTCCAGCACGCCACCACGGGTGTGGTGCTGGAAGCGGAGATCCGACCAGAATTCCTCAACCGGCGAGGCGTTGTCCATGGCGGGGTTCTCTCCGCTCTCCTGGATTCCGCCCTCGGCGGTGCGGTGGTGGCAGCTATCGATCCCGCCGAGTGGTGCGCGACGCTGCAACTCTCCATTCAGTTCATCAGCGGGGGTCGCCGGGGCCCTCTGCGTGCCAGTGGCAGGATGACCCGACGGGGTTCTCGTTGTGCCTTCGCCGAAGGTGAGGTTCTCGACGCCCGCGGCAAGCTGGTTGCCCGGGCCCAGGGAACCTGGTATGTCTGGCCGGAGCGGCCGGACTGAACCGCCCACTCTGGAGAAGGGGCTTGCGGACGGCGCCGGAAGATGAGAGAACAACCCTGGAGGGCTTGACCATGCACATGCGCCGACTGGGTTCCATCTATGTCAACGAGTACTTGAAAATCCTGGAGCGGGCCGGCACGGCCATGGAAAAGTTCCCCCTGGTGGCCATGTCCCTTGAAGAGCGCAAGGCCATCGTCCTGAGCTATGTGGAACTGGTGGACAGCTTCCAGAAACAACTCAAGGACGCCGGCATCACCCGTTTGCTGGATCTCTATGATGAGGAAGCAGGGACCCCGGTCACCGAAGAAAAGGAAGAGGTCGCGGAGGAAGATTGAGCCCCCTCAGGGAGCGGCTCGATATCCAGGCGATTGAACGCCCCCCGCAGAATGATGCGATAGCCCGGACCCGTGCCGCCCCGGGATCCTGAGATGACATTCATGACGCCGTCAGCCTTGATACTCACCGGGACTCCGTCCGGAATCTGGAAGTGGAAGCCCGTAAACGCTCCCTTGAGCCGGATCCGCACATCCTGTTCCGGCACGCCCAGAAGGAGCGTGAGGCTATTGAAAGCGCCATCGATATCCATATCCGTGAGTGATGCCGTTCTCAGGTCACAGCGCCCCTCAGCGAGGGCCAAGTCGAGGTTCACCGAGAGCGGAATTCCTTCGGCCAGGTTCAGGCGCCATCCCGACCATTTTTCCCCAAGAATGGAGATGTGCTTGCGATCGTACTGCCGAAACCGCACGCGCGCCCGGGAGCGACCGCTGCTGGTCCACAGGTGGGGCTTGCCGTGACCCGAAGTGGCTTCGCCGGTGACCAGGGTTCCCGCAGGCAGAGGCCGACTGGTGAGCTCAAGGTCGCCATAGACAAAGCTCCCGTCCAGGGTCCAGCCCTGGAGATCGTCAGGCCCCTCGGCATGAAGGCTCAGGCGGCCCCGATCCCAGGCGGTGGCAGGAGGCCCCGCGGCGGCCACCCAGGACATGACGCCCAGCACCAGGACCGGCGAGAGCAAAATGCCCGCCGGCAGGCGGGAGCGTTCGAACACCAGTCTCAGGCCAACGGCGATGAGACAGACAGGCCAGAGGGGCAGCAGGCGCAGCCAGAACGACCACGGGAGATTTCCTGTGCTGTTCAGGAGCAGGAACAGCCCGCAGCCCATGACAAACATGCCCCGGCTGACGCGCCTCCATGGCCGGCCCTGTCCGGTCACTCCGCGCGTCCCTTCATCCCCTGGACAAACAGCATCACTCCCGCTCCCACCAGCACCAGAGGCCAGAGGTATCTGAACCGCAGCCATCCCAGGTCATAGAACTGGTTCATGAGGAACAGGAAGCCCAGAATCATGAGAATGAGCCCACCGATGACTCTGCCCCGCCCGGCATCACCGGTTGTGCGCCGGATATTCGCCACCACCCTTTCCCCGGCCTCCTTGACTTCATTGGCGAATTGATCCGCCGGCGGGGACATGCCGTCCGTCGCCGCCTCCTGATCGTCACGGGGCATCACCAGCCAGGCCACGATGTAGATGACCAGGCCTGAGCCACCTGCCAGGCATAGAATGATGAAGATCAGCCTGATGAGAACCGGGTCCATATCGAGGTAATCGCCCAGGCCTGCGGCGACACCACCGAGAATGGCCTTCTTGGTATTCCGAGTCAGACGTCGCGCCATGGTTTCCTCCCCATACCAGTCTATAACGCACCAGCTTCGCGACAGGTTCGCTCCTGGGAACGAGATGTTGACACTCTCCCCGGATCGGTCATGATGGTGCCATGACGGACCCCGTCCGATTGGCGGCAGTCCTGGACGCCCCTGCTGACTGGACCCAGGAAAGCGGGTCCGGCTATGTCCTCCACCGGGAACCCCAGGCTGATATTCGCCTGGCGTTTGCCGAATCGGTCGCCAGGGGGCTGGAAGATCACCCCCGCACTCTCTCATGTACCTATCTCTATGATGAGGAAGGGTCCCGGATCTTCGAGGCGATCACGCGGCAACCCGAGTACTACCAGACGCGCACCGAGGACGCCATCCTGGAGGCCGCGGCCAGCCAGTTGCGGCTTCAGGCCGGGAACACCACGGTGGTGGAACTGGGCTCAGGCAGCTCATCCAAGACACGGAATATCCTGGACGCCTGGTGCCGCCGCGGCCCGACCCGCTACGTCCCCATCGACGTGAGTGGCGCCGCTCTTGATGCTGCCTGCAGAGATCTGACCGGGCGCTTTCCCACCCTCACGGTGGAAGCCCTGGCCACGACCTATGAGCGGGGAATCCCCTTGGCTGCGCGCATGTCACCGCTCCTGCTGATCTTCCTGGGGTCCACCATAGGCAACTTCACCCACGGGGAACTGGATGCCTTCCTGGACCTGCTTGCCGGACATCTGAGGCCGGAGGATCGTCTGCTCATCGGCATCGACCTGATCAAGAGCACCGCTCGCCTGGAAAGCGCCTACAACGATGCCGCCGGCTGGAGCGAACGCTTCACCCTCAATCTCTTCGCGCGCATGAACCGGGAACTGGACACCCACATCCCCCTGGACGCCATCGAGCATGTCGCCTATTTCAACGAGGCGCTGGCACGCATCGAGATCTATGCCCGCTTTCGCCGGGAAGTGGACATCGAAATTCCCCTCCTGGGACGCGGTTTCCGCATGGCCCCCGGCGAGATGGTCCTGACGGAGATCAGCCGAAAATTCGAGGTCGACGACTTCGCCGCCCATCTGAACCGGTTCGGGTTCTCCCTCGAAGAAGCCTGGTCCGATGCCGAGAACCTCTTTTCCGTGCTGCTCTTCCGCCGGCGGCGGGAAAACCCCTACGCGGACAACCGCCGGCGTTCCCGGATCCGAGCCCTGCAACGCATGCGCAGCGAGACGCTGGACATCCTTGCGCCGGTGGCCGGTGCGGTGAACCAGGACCGGCCGGCACTCCATGAAGCCCTCATCTCCCGTCTCTGGGATCTGGCCGCCCATGAGTCCCACTGGCTCATGTCCCTCCGAGCTCCCCAGGTCGACCGCTCCGGCTTGAATGAAGCGAGCCCCCCGCCCACCCTGGATGAGGTGCTCCTCCACATCGCCGCGGTGCGTCGCCAGCTTCTCCGGGACATGGCTGCACCAGGGAATCTCGCCACGCCGCCGGCGGCTCCCGGTGTGCCCCGGCCATACAATCCCCGCCGGGAAGCCCTGCTCCATGAAACCCTTCTGGAGGATATCCAGGAGCTTGGCGACCATGACTACGAGCCGGTCCATGAGGGAGCCCCGCCGGCCAGGCCCGACCAGATTTCGACCGGTGAAATGCTCCTGATACCGGATGGACCCTTTCGCATGGGACAACCGGCGGAGCATGATGCCGAGGAGAACGAGCAACCCCAGCACGAGGCCCGCGTCCCTTCGTTCATGCTGGACGCAGCCCCGGTCACCAACAGGGAATACCTCTCGTTCATGGAAGACGGCGGCTATGAGAATCCCGAATTCTGGAACGATGACGGCTGGCGATTCCGCTGTAGCCAGGGACTCGCTGCCCCGGCGGGCTGGGTGCAGGACAGCGGCGTCTGGACGATTCGCCACCTGAGCACCTCCTCGACTCTGGACCCCTTCCGCCCGGTCTGCCTCGTCTCATGGTTCGAAGCCGAAGCCTTCGCGCGCTGGTGCGGCAAACGCCTGCCCGGCGAGGCCGAATGGGAGAAAGCCGCCACCTGGGACCCTGTGCGCCGTCTGGCCTCACCCTACCCCTGGGGATCCCTGCCACCCCAGGCCGACCTGGCCAACCTGGACCACGATCTCTGGGAGCCCATGCCGGTGGGCTCCTATCCCCAGGGCCGCAGTTTCTATGGCTGCCACCAGATGCTGGGCGATGTGTGGGAATGGACGGCGGGGACCTATCAGCCCTATCCCCGGCATGGATCAACCCCTTTCGGCGGGGACTCAAACAGCGTCTGGGGAGATCATCTGCGCGTGCTGCGCGGCGGTTCCTGGGCGACGTCAGCCCCTGCCATCACCTGTCACACGCGCAGAGCGGCCCTCCCGTCCGCCCGCAACCTGTTCGCCGGCTTCCGCTGTGCCCGGAACCTCTGAAGACGCTGCGGCGGCCAGACGCCGACGGATCCCATCCGCCACCAACCGTGCCATGGCAGCGGTGCCGGCCGTGGTGGGATGGACATGGTCATAAAAGAGTTCCGGTTTCCCCGAGAGTGGGGTCAGATCGAGGATCTGGTCCGCCGGGATTTCCTCGTCGATGACATCATAAAGGGCTGCGAACGCCGCCACATGAGCATCATGATCGAAACCGTGATAATCGTACCGGCAGCGGCGGCGCTCACCCTCCGACAGGTTCTCCACGATGAGAGTGGCCTGCCTGACAACCATCAGGTCGACCTCGAGAACTCGGGCCAGGGCCTTGAACTGGCGCAGGTTGGTGCGCCAGACGGCCAGGCCGGCATGATCAAAATCTGCCGTCAGATCGCCGGTTCGCCCCACTTCCCCCCCCAGGGCGCGGGTCAGCTTGATGCGCACTCGGGACAGTGCTTGTGAGGGCCGGAGCAACTGGTCGATCCACAGAGGCGCGTAGATGGTCGTGGCTCGGGCAGCGCGATCCAGGGACCAGGAGCCGTCGGGAAGAACGCGCCACTGGTGCATTTGATCGGCCCGGTCGAAATAATACATCTCATTCCAGCCGTGACAGAGAATGACCATGTCAGGGTCCAGGAACCGGATCCGGGCCCACAGGCGCCCAAAAGACTCGAAGGAGGTATAACCACCCAGAGCGCCGTTGATGAAGTCGAACTCCATCCCGGGCATCTCCTTCCTGAGCAACTCCACCGTTCGCCAAGGCCAGGTCTCTGTATCGCCGAGGTTCCTGCCTGTGCCGGCCACCGAGGATCCGCCCAGAAAAACGATGCGGGTACGGCCCGCAGGCTTGGGCATGACGATCTCAGGCGTGGAGATATAGCCCTGGCTGTTGACCGTCTTGCCATCCCCGGCCGTGCCCGGGCGAGCCCTGTAGGCTGAGAAGGCATCCGCCAGCGCCCAGCTCGCCATGGGGTTGGCTCCCACCCGCCTGCCGGTCAGTGCCCACAGATCCACAGGCTCTTTGAAGAACCGTGTATAGCCCTCCCAGAGGAGAAAGGGCGAGGCCGCGAGCAGGAGAAGAAGAACCCTGAAGAGAAGCGACTTGCGCGGCGTGAGGGGATCCGGTGCGGCAGCCATGGTCAGTGTCCCTTCCGGTTTTGCCTCAGTTGGTGTCCCCAACGGGATTTGAACCCGTGTTGCCGCCTTGAAAGGGCGGTGTCCTAGGCCAGACTAGACGATGGGGACCTTGCGGAAGGAGGCTTGAGCCAGCCTCCTGGTCACTTTACCATAATTAATATCAGGCTCAGTCCAGCCGAACGTACTCGAAAGCGCTCTCGCGCCTGTTGATGCCCTTGGCCGGCGGTGCGATCCAGTTGGCGATCTTGCCGGGCTCGAGAACGGGCTTCATGAGACTGTCCACGAACGCCTTGTCCGCCGCCGAAGGCAGCCATTGGGAACGCTTGCTCTCGAACTCCTCGGCGGTGATGGGTTCACCCGCAGGGTTGTAGTGGTGCCCGGTGTAGATGCCGATATTGCGGTGGAAGCGCCGTGAGGGCAACGTGAAACGAAAATCAAGGCCTGCCTTTTCCAGGGTGCGATTCCACATGTCCACACCGCGCTGGTTGTCGGCGGCATAGCTGTCGCGCAGGATTTCGTTCAGAGCGTTCCGCACGGGCACTTCCTGTTCCACCAGTTTGTCCCCTTCGGGAACGCTCATTGTATAGCTGCCCTCCAGGGCCACGTGGTCCTCGTGGCGCGCCTCGAAGGCGCGTCCTTTGAGGCCGGCGCCGAAGAAATCGGCCGCGTTGGAGGAGATCTCGCCTCCGAACAGATCCAGGGAAATGGAATACCAGAAATTGATGTATCTCTGCACGGTCTCGAAGTCGATGCCACCCATCTTCCGCACATCGCAGCCGGGATTCTCTTTCATGATCTCGATGGCACGCTGGATGATACGCCGCACCCCGGTCTCGCCCACGAACATATGGTGAGCTTCCTCGGTCAACATGAAGCGGGTGGTGCGGGCCAGAGGCTCGAAACCGCTCTCTGCCAGGGCCAGGAGCTGATACTTCCCGTCCCTGTCCGTGAACATGGTGAACATGAAGAAGCTGACCCAGTTGTCGATGGGTGAGTTGAACGCCTCCAGGATGCGCGGCTTGTCCGGGTCGCCGGAGCGCCTGGCCAGAAGAGCCTCGGCCTCTTCACGGCCATCCCGACCGAAGAAACCGTGCAGGAGATAGACCATGGCCCACAGATGCCGCCCCTCCTCCACATTCACCTGGAAAAGGTTCCGCATGTCGTAAAGGCTGGGCGCCGTCTGCCCCAGGAGCCGTTGCTGCTCCACCGAGGCCGGCTCGGTGTCGGCCTGGGTCACAATGAGTCGCCGGAGATGGTTGCGGTATTCGCCGGGGACTTCGGTCCAGACCGGCTGGCCCATATTGTCACCGAATCCGATGGTGCGA
>SMYD01000185.1 GCA_004356015.1 Acidobacteriota bacterium
AGGGTGCAAGGCGGGCAGGTTTCCAAACGTTCTCCGCCAACAGTATCCCGGCGTCTGGGTTGGCGACAGTGCGCCGCTGGGATTGGTGTGGCGGTTGGAAAAGTTCCGAGGCTGAATGGCTGCTGGACCCGCGCCGGATCCGCTCTTTGACAGGCTCTGAGAATGAAAATTCCTGGCAGGTATTGCTGGCCCTGGGCCGCCGATGGCCAGGGCTACCTGGGTGACGACCCGGAAGTGATCTTCCCCTGACGGGAAGCCCTGGAAGCGGCTAGCGGCTGCCGAACAGACGCTGCAGGAAGCTGCCGCTGAAGCGCTTCTCGATCTCGGTGAAACGCTCGCCCAGACTGTCCACGGCCTTGCGCAGCCTGAGATTCTCCTGCACCAGACCTTCCGCCGCCTCCAGGAGGAGGTCCACGGTCGGTTCCACCGGCAGGGGCGGAACCTGATGCTCTGCCAGGGTGTCCAGGGGCATGTCCGGGCCGTCGGCCCCCGACGCGTCAGGAAAGAGAGATGTCTTGGCCTCATCCAGGCTGAGGCCTTCGATATCAATCAGGCGATGGATCTCCTGCAGGTGGTCCACGTCGCGGGCCGTGAACAGGCGGTTGCCCGCCGGTGTGCGCCGGATCTCCAGATGGTCGCTGAACATGGCCTCGACTGCGTCCAGGCGCTCGGGCTCCAGGCCGGTCAGTGCGCAGACGCGTGAAACTGTGAAGTATTCGGTGGGTAGGTCCATGGATTCGCTCAAAATAAAGGTGCCACTGCTCTCTCGTGGTAGACCCAATCGGTCTTGTAGATCGCCAGGTCCACCGGGATGGTGTAGTGGGCGGTGACGATGTACTGGCCGCCATCCCGCTTGATCTCGAGATTCTCGGCCTTCAGGGGAATCTTCAACTGACGGGCCTTCTTCATGAGTCGATCGTGGACCACGTTGTCGCGCTTGCGCACGGCACCGAAGCGCGCCTCGGAGCGCATGGCGTCATAGAACTCGTATGTTTTGACCTTGATGGGAATGAGGATATAGGCCGAGTAAACACCGGCTATCAAGAGGGCCAGGGAAATGAAAAGGCCAACCCTGCCTTCACCCCGGCTGTTTCCCAATCGACGCATCTCTCTTCCCCTTATAGTGGATCCGCACCTGCAGGATCCGTATCTCAAGCGATGTGGAATATAGGGTCGGGGACCGATAGGTTCAAGAAAACGGGGGAAAGTACGAAATTGTGATCGGTTCAGTCGATCTTCAGAAGCGCCAGAAAGGCTTCCTGGGGGATCTCGACTTTACCGACCATCTTCATGCGCTTCTTGCCCTTCTTCTGCTTCTCCAGCAGTTTGCGCTTGCGCGTGATGTCGCCGCCGTAGCATTTGGCCAGGACGTTCTTGCGCATGGCCTTGACGTTGGTACGGGCGATGACCTTGGTGCCCAGGGCGGCCTGGATGGCGACTTCGTAGAGCTGGCGGGGGATCAGTTCCTTCATCTTGATGGCCAGATCCTGGCCGCGCTGAAACGCTTTCTCCCGATGGACGATGAGAGAAAGGGCGTCCACCACTTCGCCGTTGACCAGGAGGTCCAGCTTGACCAGGTCGCTCTTCCACCATCCCGCCACGTGGTAATCCAGGGAGGCGTACCCCTTGGAGACCGATTTGAGGCGATCGTGGAGATCCATGACCACCTCGTTGAGAGGCATCTCATAGGTGATCAATACCCGGTTGGCGTGGAGGTACTTCATCTCTTTCTGCACGCCCCGGCGCTCTTCCAGGCTCTTGAGGATGCCGCCGACGTAGTCGGGCGGCGTGACGATGGTGGCCTCGATGTACGGTTCTTCAATGCTGTCGATCTTCTGCTGCACCGGCAGGGCTGCGGGCGAATGGATCTCGGTGACCTTCCCGTCCTTGGTGGTGACGCGGTAAGACACACCCGGGGAGGTGATGATGAGGTTCATGCCGAATTCCCGCTCGAGACGGGACTGGATGATGTCCATGTGCAGCCGGCCCAGAAAGCCGCAGCGGAACCCGAAGCCCAGGGCCGTGGACGTCTCCGGTTCGAAGGTGAACGATGCGTCGTTGAGACGCAGCTTGTCCAGGGCATCGCGCAGGTCGCTGTAATCGGCCGAGTCGGTGGGGTAGAGACCGGCGAACACGAGCTGGCGCACCGGCAGAAAACCGGGGAACGGCTCGGCGGTGGGGCGGGCGTTTTCGGTCAATGTGTCGCCGATGCGCGTCTCGGAGACGTTCTTGATGCCGGCGGCGATGAAGCCCACCTCACCGGCTCCCAGCTCTCTGCAGGGTGTGGACTTGGGCGTGAAGCGACCGACCTCTTCCACGTCATGAAGATTGCCGGTGGCCATGAAGCGCACCTTCATGCCGCGGCTCAGGCGGCCGTCGATGACCCGCACCAGGATGATGACGCCACGATAGGTGTCGTACCACGAGTCGAAGATCATGGCTTTCAAGGGAGCTTCCGGATCGCCTGACGGCGCCGGGATACGCGCGACGATGGCCTCCAGGATCTCCTCGATGCCGGTGCCATTCTTGGCCGAGGCGAGGATGGCCTCCTCGCCGGGCAGACCGACGATCTCTTCGATCTGCTCGGCCACCCTGTCAGGATCGGCCGACGGCAGATCGATCTTGTTGATCACGGACAGCAGGGTGAGGTCGTTTTCCACGGCCAGGTAGGCGTTGGCCAGGGTCTGGGCTTCGACTCCCTGGCTGGCGTCCACCACCAGCAGGGCGCCCTCGCAGGCAGCCAGGGAGCGGCTCACCTCGTAAGAGAAATCGACATGGCCCGGGGTGTCGATGAGATTCAGGTGGTAGTCGTGGCCATCGCGGGCGCGGTAGGTGAGGGTGACGGCGTGGCTCTTGATGGTGATACCGCGCTCCCGCTCCAGCTCCATGGTGTCCAGAAACTGGGCTGACATCTCCCTGGCGTCCAGGGCTCCTGTGATCTCCAGCAGCCGATCGCACAGCGTGGTCTTGCCGTGATCGATATGGGCAATGATGGAGAAATTGCGGATGCGGCTCAGGTCCATGGCGGGGAATTATAGTGGCCCGCCGCCGGTCCTGCCGCCTTACGGCCGGACAACCGAATCGGCCAGTGTCAACCCCGGCACGGCGTCCAGATCCAGCCCGGCCACCCGTCCCTGGCGCAGCAGCAGGCAGCCGGCGGCGGCCACCATGGCACCGTTGTCCGAGCAGTAGGCCGGTCGCGGCCAGGCCACGCTGAAGCCGTCCTGCTCGCCGGCGGCGGCCAGGTCGATCCGCAGGCGGGAGTTGCAGGCCACGCCTCCGGCCATGGTCACCGTGCTGATACCGGTGTCGGCCACCAACCGCCGCACCCGGTGCACCAGAAATTCTACAACGGCGCGCTGAAAGGAAGCGAAGAGATCGCGGATCACCTGGGGGACATCCTCGGCGGCGATCTCCCCCGCCGGCAGGTCGTTGACGTTGCCCTTGAGAGGTTGGATGCCTTCCTTGCCCATGGCCAGCAGGGCCGCCGTTTTCAGGCCCGAGAACGAGAAGTCGAGACTGCCATCGCTCATCCGCGGGCGCGAGAACTTGAAGGCCCTGTCGTCACCGCTGGCGGCGAGACGATCCACCACCGGCCCGCCGGGATAGCCGAAGCCGAGGTACTTGGCCACCTTGTCGAACGCCTCACCGGCGGCATCGTCGCGGGTCTCAGCCAGAAGTTCATAGCGGCCCTCCTCCCGGGAGACATAGATGGACGTGTGGCCGCCGGAGACCACCAGCGACAGCATGGGGAACACGAGGTCGGGATGATCGAGAAAGACCGAGCGGACGTGGGCTTCCAGATGGTTGACCCCCAGCAGGGGCACACCATGGGCAAACGAGAGCGCTTTGGCGGTGGAGACTCCCACAAGCAGGGATCCCACCAGGCCAGGACCGTGGGTCACGGCAATACCGTCCAGGTCACCCCAGCCGAGCCGGGCAGCCTTCAGAGCGGCGGCGATGACCGGTCCAACGGCGTCCATGTGGCCCCGGGAGGCCAGTTCAGGCACCACGCCTCCATACGGGCCGTGGATCTCGATCTGGCTGGCGACGATACTGGCCAGAACCTGGTGCCGGTCGGTCACCACGCCTGCCGCGGTGTCGTCGCAACTGGTCTCAAGACCCAGAACTTTCATGGCAGAAGCCCGTCCTCAGGAGGCGGCCGCCACCAGGGCCGCCAGGCTTTCAGTATAGGGCGGCCGGGCGACGCCGGTCTCGGTGATGATCGCCGTCACCAGGCGCGCCGGCGTGATATCGAAGGCCGGGTTGGCCACCTGGATGCCCTCAGGTGCCAGCCGCACGCCGCCCATCATGGTGATCTCGTCCGGGTCACGCTCCTCGATGGGGATGGTGTCGCCGGTGGGCGTGTCCAGATCCACCGTGGTGGTGGGAGCGGCGACATAGAACGGGATGTTGTTGTCTCTTGCCGCCACGGCGACCAGGTAAGTGCCGATCTTGTTGGCCACGTCACCGTTGGCGGCGATGCGGTCGGAGCCCACCACCACGGCGTCCACGTTGCCGCGGCGCATCATCAGGCCGGACATGGAATCGGTGATGAGAGTGACCGGGATGAGGTCCCGGTGCAGCTCCCAGGCGGTGAGGCGGGCACCCTGCAGGAACGGCCGCGTTTCATCGGCGTACACCATGGTGATGTTGCCGGCTGCATGAGCGGCGCGGATGATCCCCAGGGCCGTGCCGTAGCCGGCCGTGGCGAGACCGCCGGCGTTGCAGTGGGTGAGGATCCGGCTGGGACCTTCAAGGAGTGCCGCCCCGTGGCGACCCATGGCGTGGCATGCGCGCAGGTCCTCCTGCTTCACGCGCTCCCCTTCGGCCACCAGGATCGCCGCCATGTCGCCGGGAGCTTTGTCGGGATGGGCGGCCACCAGGCTCTGCATGCGCGCTACAGCCCAGAAGAGGTTGCGCGCGGTGGGGCGGGTGGCGGCGAAGAGACGGCCCAGGTCGGCGAAGCGCTCGTTGAATTCGGCCCGGCTCTTCACTTCCAGTTGCGTCGCCCCCAGGGCCAGGCCCATGCACGCGGTCACGCCGATGGCCGGTGCGCCACGCACCACCATGTCGCGAATGGCTTCGGCCACCTCAACGGCTGTCTTCAGGCGCAGGTAGATCTCCTCACCGGGCAGGCGGCGCTGATCGATGAGCACCACCTCCCCGGCGTTCCACGCCACGGTTTCAAACGACATGGGCAGGATCCTACTGCGCCTGGGGCAGGGCCGGGACATGCACCACGCCACGGGTTGACGGCGGCACCACCACCCGGCCGATGCCGCGCACGGCGGGTTGCAGGGCGCGCATGGTCTCGATGGCGGCGGCGCTGGCCATTGCCGTGTCACTGCTGGTGTCGAAAATGGCGGCAAGTTTTTCGAACTTGGTCTTCTCCCGGGGCAGGAGGGTCAACTTCAGGGGGGCGTCGGCATCCAGATCGAGAAGCTCGCGCACGGCCCGGAGGGCGGTGGGGAAGCCGCCCAGTTCGTCCACCAGACCCAGTTCAAGCGCATCTTCGCCGGACCAGATATGCCCCTTGGCAATTTCACGCACCCGCTCGATGGGCAGGTCGCGGCCTTCGGCCACCTTCTCGGTGAATTCGACGTAGATCATGTCCAGCCAGGCCTGGAAGGCGGCCCAGCCACTCTCGGTGTAATCGTAGGAGCTGCTGTAATGAGAAGAGAAAGCCGAGCTCTGCACGTCATCCCAGGTGATGCCCAGGTCGCTCCAGAAGTTGGTGGTCAGGAATTTGCCGGCGAGAACGCCGATGGAAGCGGTGATGGTGCCCGGCTGGGCGATGATGCGGTCGGCGTTGAGGGACACCCAGTAGCCGCCGGACGCGGCCACGTTGCCCATGGACACGACCACCGGCTTGCCGGCGGCCCGGGCCCGGACGATCTCGCGCCGCACCGATTCGGATGCCACCGCCGAGCCGCCGGGACAATCCACGCGGAAGAGGATCGCCTCGATGTCGTCATCATCGATGGCGTCCCGCAGAGCCTGGGCCACTGTGTCGGACCCCATCACCATGCTGCCCAGGACTGGGTTGTAGCCGCTCTCACCGCGCATGATGTTGCCCACGCCGTAGACCAGGGCGACGCCGGTGCCGCTGGTGTGGGGGCGGCCCGCTTTGTCCAGGTACTTGTTCCATGCCAGGAACTTTGTCGGGCCATCCACCCGGCTGGTCACGTCGTCGCGCACCTCGTCCCGGTAGGACAGTCCTTCCACCAGGCCGGCATCCACGGCCTGCTGCCCCAGAAAAGGCCCGTGATCAAACAGGCCGCGGACCTCATCCTCGGTCATGTTGCGGGCGTCGGCGATGCCGCGCACCATCTGCCCGAACTGGGCATCCATGAGCTGGGTCATGGCCTCACGGTGCGCCAGGGTCATCTTCGTGTCGGTGAAGATGTTCATGGCGTTCTTGTATTCG
>SMYD01000186.1 GCA_004356015.1 Acidobacteriota bacterium
GCACGAGCTGCGCAGTGGTCCTGAGGGATTTGCGCCGGGAGGTCGCCATGGGTCTGATCCGCAATCGCAAGATTGCTGTGTGCGAGATTGCTTACCTGTTGGGTTACGCCGAACCCAGCACATTTCATCGCGCTTTCCGCCGCTGGACGGGCACCTCGCCACGGGAATACCGCCGCACCAGAACCTGAACACCGGCCCCTTGGCTGGACCGTGTTTTCCTGAAAATCCACGAATTCCCGATCCTCTGGCGCGATCTCCATGATTACTGACGTCTTCGGCCATTATCATCCGGCCGTTCCCTCCTTATACTTTCTGCAGTTGCTTGCTATAGGAGGGACTTTCAGATGCGCGATGACACTCGAAGTGCCATTGGCAATGCTGATGGCAAGACTAGGCGGGAGCACCTGCAAGCGAACGACAGCCATACAAGCACATCGCTCAGCAGCTACCTGAGTGCGTTGCATGCCACCCCGCGCCTCAGCAGGGAAGAGGAGATTCGCCTGGCCAAGCAGATCCAGTGGTCGCGGATGGATCTCACCGAACTGCTCATGGATTTCCCGAATCCGTGGCGCAGCGCTGTTCTGCAGGACGTTGACCGGAAAGGACTGCGAGGCGACAAGCCCAGGTGGTCACTGCATGAACTAGACGCCATTTGCACCCGCTTGTTCAAGCTGGAGGACGCGCCAATGCTGGAGGTTCGCCTGGGACCGACGCTGCGCGCGGCCAGAACGATGAAGAAGAATCTGGACACGGCCCAGGAAACCCTGGTGGTGTCCAACCTCCGCCTTGTGGTCTACATGGCCAAGAAGGTCAGAGGCAGGGGTGTACCGTTTCTGGATCTCATCCAGGAAGGAAACCTGGGACTGATGAAAGCTGTGGACAAGTTTGAATGGGAGCGGGGCCACAAGTTCTCTACCTTCGCCGTCTGGTGGATTCGCAGTGGTCTGTCCAAGGCGCTCATCGATTGCTCCAGCCTAGTGCGTCTGCCGGCACATTGCCGGCAAAAGATCGCGGTTCTGAAGAACCAGATCGCCGTATCCCTGGCTGCCGTGGGCCGAACGCCCACCTCAAGGGAACTGGCGGAGCAAATGGAGATAAGCGAAATCGAGGCCGATGAACTTCTGACTCTGGCCAAGGATCCGCTCCCGCTGGAGAACCCGATCGGCGACGAACGCAAATCGCTCCTGGAACAAATCGCGGATAAAGGTGCCCAGGATCCCCAGGCCCTCGTTGAAAAGAGCGAGGCGGGGAAATTCATTGGCAACATACTGGACGAGGCTCTCAGTCCCATGGAACGGCGCATCGTGGAGTTGCGTTTCGGAATCGATTCCAACACGCCTCACACGCTGCGCCAGTTAGCGGAGATGTTCAGCTTGTCACGGGAAGGGATTCGCAAGATCGAGATGGGCGCCATAGCCAAGCTGCGGACTCGGCGGGAACAATTCGCATGATCCCGCCCGCTGGCCCGTCAGGAGGGGGATGGGGGGGGGAGCCCGTGACAGGCTTCCCCTCCCGTTTTTCACATCGCGGTGAACAGGTGTAGTGGACCAGCGAAAGTGAATCCCGAAACTCGGGGTATTTCCACCGTCAGAAGTTTTGCATTCGAGCCCGAGTGAGTTCCGAGCAGGGTGCTGAAGCCCCGGAATGATGGCGGAACAAGTTCGGAGACAAACGAAAGCATATCAATGAGGTGCTCGAGGAGAGCGGCTGGAAGATCAAGGGAGAAGGAAATGCCGCGAGCCGTCTCGGCCTGAAGCCCAGTTGTCCCTGCTGAAAACCTCATCCACCCCCTAGATCCTGAGATGTGTGCAGATCTCTAGCAGGTGGTTCACATTCCAAGTCGGGACAAACTGGTCCATTACACCCGGCCAAGATGGCTACGCGGCCAAGGCAACCACAATTTCATGTCCTCTCAGCGGGACACTCCTGGCCACCAGATTCGTCTGGGCCCGATCAAATCCTGTCCCCGCAACCAAGCCGACATAATAAAATCAACGAGTTGTAAGAAGGGCGGCGCAAGCCGCCTTTCTTATTTTTACGAGTTGTGCCGCAATTGTGCCGGACCGGGGTTGGGTTTCTTCTCTGAAGGGAATGGAACCACCTTCTTTGCGCCCTTCAGGGCCTCCCGGTAGCGTTGGGTGCGCTGCATCGCCTCGCGCATGTCGTCACCAGAGACGATGTTGTAGCGGAGGAACACAGAGGGCGTGCGGTGGCCCGTGATCTCCATCGCCACCGCCTGGGGGACACCTGCACGGATGAGGTCGCGGACTGCGGTGCGCCGCAGATCGTGGAATAGCTTGCCTGCGACCTTGGCCTTCTCGCAGGCGCTGGTCCATGCTTTCTTGAAGTCCACGATGGGCCTTCCCCTGCGGTGGAGGACGTACTCAGAGAGCTGCGCGACTTCGTCGCCTACCATGTACTCCCTGGACGTCTTCCGCTGCTTCATGAGCGTGGCCAGATCGCTGGTGAGGGGCAGGAGGCGGCCGTGCCCGTTTTTTGAAGTCCGGGCCGAACTTCCAGGGGTTCTCCCGTCCGCTTGTCCCACTCCACGGCGTCCCAGCGGAGGGGCAAGATATCTCCCTTGCGCCAACCTGAGAGGTTGTCCCTACAAAAAGCTCCATCCGACCTGATCAATCCCAGTTTCGCGGTGACCCAGTGGGCTTGGGAGGGAGAATCTGGAGCGAGAACCCTGTCATAGTCAGGGAAATGGCTCCGGCATTCCTGCCGGACATCGCTATGTCGGTCGGGTGCTTTCAGGCATCTCTCCTCCTTTCTGGGGTCCGTGGACACCTCAGGGAGAAGCTGAATCAACACACACTACTTTCTGCCTAAAACCTGCCATCATGTCGGTAAGGGGGACAGGGTGGTGGAGGAGTTCGCACTGCACCTCTCCCACGATGCCAAGCAACTCCAGGATGGCCAGCTGCTCGGTGGGGAGGTAGTTCGGTCGATGCTGGGCCGGAACGCTTTTCATCCGGGCATCCTTGATGCGTAGCTCCTCTCTAAGGAGAAGGATCTCCTCGGTTAGTCGCTTGATGCGGCTGGAATCGCTCCCAGCCTTCCCGGCCTGTCCGCGGGCTGTGGTCAGGGCCAGTCGGGCTATGGCGTCGACGGCCGCCGAACGGACCCGGCGAGGTCAGCCTTTGGGAAGAGGCACCGGGAACTGGGGCTGTCGGGCCGTGAAAGTCCTCTCAAAAGATCTGGGAGAACTATCCAACTAGCTGGGGGATAATGTCAGTAGGTGGTTGGGCTTAGCTGATATTGGGACGCCCTAAACAATCGGTGGACCACTACACCCGATCCAACCCCGGGGGTCCGAGTAACCACTTTGCATCGCGACGCGAATGAGATAGGATGAGAAAGGAACGGCGTGTTTGCCTGTTGATGCTCTTTGCGCTGCTCACGACTGGCCCAACGGTTGCGTAGGAACGTGGCGCCCGGCAAACCGGCGCGGATCCGCGCCATGAGCGCTACACCCGATTATGGAGGATTCTACAGTCATGACCATCACGACGCACGCGCGCCGAGGTCCGATCCTGGCCGGCTTTTGTCTGGCGGCGCTGGTTTCTCCGGCGCTCGCGGGCGGCCTGTACATCAGCGAGTTCGGCCAGCCGAATCAGGGCGCCTCCTCCGCCGGATCCCAGGCGATCGCGGAAGACGCATCGACGGCTGTTCAGAACCCGGCCGGTATCGTGTTTCTCGAGAACAAACGGGATTGGCTGGTCTCGGCAATAATCATCGACTCCAAGATCGAGTTCGACGTCAATCCCGCGACGACCATCACGGACGCTGCCGGGACCGGGCCACCGGGCGACGGCGGTGACGCGGGCAGCACGGCCGTGGGCGCAGGATTGTTCTACGCGCGCAAGCTCGGAAGTCAGGAGCAGTTCGGGTTCGGTTTCAGCCTCGTGTCGATCTCGGGCGCGGCCATGGAATACAAGGTTCCGGCCAACTTCGCCGGAAGGTACTGGGCCCAGGAGGTCGAGCTGCTGACGATCTCGGTGATGCCGTCGTTCGCCTATCGAATCAATGACAAGGTGTCGGTGTCTATCGGGCTGCCCGTGCTTTTCGGGAGCCTCGACATGGACGTCGCCATCCCGCCGCTGATCAACATTCCGGCAAACCTGGATGGACAGGCAATCATTTCCGATGGTGAGGACACCAGCATTTCGGTCAATCTCGGCGTCATGTGGCAGGCGACTGAGACAACGCGATTCGGATTCATCTACGTGGCCGAGAACGAGCTCAGCTTCGACAGCGATCTGCGGGTCACGCTTCCGCCGAATGCGCCGCCGATGGGCGGTCAGATTGAAGCCAAGGCTAAGGTCGACATTCCGTTCGTGCAAACCGTGCGCGTATCGATCGCGCACGACGTCGGCGATCGGGCGACCATTCTCGGCGGCGTCGCCTGGGAAAACTGGAGCTCGTTCGAAGACATTCTGATATCGACGGATGCCGGCACGGGAACGCTGGCGCGTGACTGGGACGACACGTGGCATCTGGCCCTGGGACTGCGCTGGCGCACGCCAGGCGCATGGACGTTCTACACCGGAGCCGCGTACGACACCGACCCGACGGACGCCGCCAAGCGCACGTCGGACATGCCCATGGATCGGCAGATCCGGATCTCGGGCGGCGCGACGTACGCCAAGAGCGACACGTTCAAGATCGGCGGAGTGATCACCTACGCCGACTACGGCGATGCGGAGATCAACAACTCGAGCCTGGGGGAGCCGCCGGGCGGCCCAGGCACGCTCGTCGGCGACTACGGCACGAACCGGATTATCTTCGCCGGGCTGAACTTCAACTGGAAATAGCTGGTTTATAGTGGTGCTCGGATAGGTACCGGCTGCAGGCTACTCGTTTCAGATCTACATCTAGACCCTGAAGACGCCACAATCAAGATCCAGGAGAAAGGGAGAGGTAAGAGCAGGCGACCGGTTGGGATCTCCTTCGGGTAGTACATCAATGCATCCTGGAGATGGAAGGGATCGTGGCCGAGGACTGAGCCACCTCACCTGTTTGGTCCTCGATGCGAAGAGCGAGCCGGTCAAGTTGGGACCTCAGATCTCGCTGCCGCATGTCCAACTCACGCTTGTCCGCCTTCCTCTTCGAGGCGTCGCGCCTGCCTGTCGATCAGGCAGCCGACTCCGGCGGAAATTAGGACGGTTAGGATAAGGCCCTTTCCGACTTCAGTCCTCGCGTTTTCTGCCGCTTGTGTCCTCTGAGGTCTTCTCAGTTCGCCCCTTGCCCTGATTCGCAATCAGCAGGTCGCATTCCGAATCGCCTGGCACTCAATTGTGCCGGAACTGGGTCAATCCTGGTGCGACTCAGTAGAATCGTGCGCCCTGAGAAGCCCAGTTTTATTGGACTGAGCCGCACCGAGTTACCCTGGTTGGTACCCTCGAAAGGGCTCATAACCCAAAGGTCGCGGGGAGGGTTTCTCAGCTTCAGCGCGATCGCCTCCTCCCATTCCAGTGAGCCAAGAATCGCGTCAGCTAGCCACTTGCCTACTGCTACCACCGTGCTACCAGTCTGAGCCGATCTCAGCTGATCTGAGAGCACCTACTTCTCGTCCAAGTCCTCTTCTTTTGTGTCGCTTAGGTGCTCTGAGGTACTCTCACAGTTTGCCGCTGGTTCTGACTCATAATCAGTTGGTCCCCGGTAAACGCCCCTTCGGGTCGTTGACCGGAGTGGAAGGTAGCTTCTGTCATGCCGGTGCAAGTCCAATTGGACACACCGTTCTTGTTGTTTGCGCATGTTACAGGCGCTCCTCCTCCATGATGTCGATGTCCGTGAGCTTCCAGGTGCCCTGCAGCGGTCGCACGGTCAGTTCCGCCCTGTACTTGTTACGACGCTGGTGAATGTGACCCCAGTGCCCTACAGATCCGTTGACCGTCCAGGTTGCAACGGCAGTGAAACCACCGCCCTCGACGGATTTGGCCTCAAAATCGGTCAACTCGATCTCCTTGACCTTGGCGCGAGCGCCGCCCTGGTTGGCCAGTTCGAGACCGCGCCGGGTCTCCAGGTAGATCCGCGTCAGCAGTTCGCCATCCACGCTCCGGGCCAGGACATCGTAAATCTGTTCCTCCTGCCGGTAGTCGAAGGCCCGGTAGATGTTGTGCAGCAACCCGGCGACCACATCGCGGGTGGCATAGGAGGAGAAATCTGCCTCCCGACTTACCCACGCCGCGGAGGCCGTCGCCATCACCGAGAGGAAAACCGCAGCAGCAAGGACGGCGCGGCTCGGAGTGCGTTTGCGGAGCGCAGCAACCAGACGCCAGAGGAAAATCACGCTCACACCCCCCAGCAACCAGCGCACCGCAAGCAGTGAGCGCTCCAGCACCGAGGGTGGTGAGCGTAGGTCCGTCAAGGTGGGCATGACCGGGATCTTGATGAAGTTCTGCCACTCGAGCATGGGGTAGTCCGGCTCCAGGATGGTGGGCATGGGGCCTAAGGGATCTACCGCAGCTGCCGCAACCTGCTGAATTCTCTCGTCGAAGAGGTCCCACTCCATGGTCACGTGCCGAGGGAATCCCTCCGTGGTGTAGACGAAGATGGCGCCCAGGATAGCCCCATCGATGGGAAGATCCATGGGCGGATCGATGACCCGGCTGGTCTTCAAGGTCCGCTCGAGGAAATTGATGCGCGCAAGCTCAGGCGTGATCGTCTCGCCGTCTATGGTCACGGGGTGGTGCCGGCGCAGGAAGTCGCCAACCTTGCGCCTGATCTCCTCTTGCATGGCCGCAGGGATGGTCTCGCGTCCGGCCAGGCCAAGATCGATCCAGCGCTGCAGGTCCTTGGGGCGAACGATGATCTCCTTGCGGACCTCATAGGGTTCGATATAGATGAATCCGCTCATGGGGGCGAAGTAGGTGCGTCGCAGGGAGCGGGAGTCGAAGTGCGTGTACCACGGGTCGTTCCAGTCCAGCACCAGCCTCTGGACCCGGCCGAGGTAGCGGAAGTCGTTGATGGCGATGCCGCCGTGATACACCACGAAGCCAACGCCGGCACGGGCCGGGAGCGCACCGCCCACATGCAGCACGGGCGTTCGTTCCGGCAGCAGGTACTCGATACGAGTGAAGATCACGGTCGCGGGCTCATCCCCGGCCACCGGCAGCGGCTCGCCTGTGATCTCGTCCCGTTTCACCCGCGGCCGCGGGCCCATCTCAAGGATCCGTCCCGGAAGTGGTTGGCCAGCCTCGACAGCGACCACCAGATCCAGCTTGAAGAACTCCGTCAAGCGTTCCTTAAAAGGGCGAGGCGCGTGGCCCAGCTCTTCGTAGATCTCATCCGGGAAAAGGTTGCGGAAGGCCTGCAGGTCCGCAGAGCCGATTTCCAGTTCCAGCACGACGCGCCCGTCCTCGATATAGAACTGTGCGATGGTCGAGGCGAGCATCGCCTGCGTACGCATGATGGCATCCCCACGCACCGGTCCGAGGGAAGAACTCCAAGCGCAGCAGACTAGCAGCGTGCCCCAGGCGATTCGCCCCAAGGCGGCGAGAACTGTACGACGGGAGATTTCCACTCTCAATGCCCCACTGGGAAGCGACTCTTCCTCGAAAAAGATATGTAGCCCGAGGGCTAAATCCGGATCACAGACGCAGTTGTGCGAAGATCGTTTCAGTTCGACTCCACCGGTTCCTGTCTGGCTCAACAGTTGCGCCGCGGCAAATTGTACCCGAATGGCATGGATGGTGTACTAGACCACCGAAAGTGAATGGCAGGATTTGGGTCATTTGCACCATCGGCTGAGCAGGAAAAGAGGTAGCAAACGCCTCAAGAGGAAAGACGCCGGCCAGGATCAAGTAGGGGCCGCGTTGGATTGCGCGCAGCAACTGCCCTCGGGACGCACTTCCGTGCCGTGCGACACCGCTACCCCGGCCAGCAGCCTTGAGCTACGCGGCTTTCTTCAGCTCAACAATCGGCAGATGTCGGCGACCGGCCAGAGACGTCACGTCCAACGCGATCCGCTGGCCACACCTCCCGCGCACTCAGGCAGCAGGCCCAGCACATGGCGAACTCC
>SMYD01000187.1 GCA_004356015.1 Acidobacteriota bacterium
ATATTGATGTTGGCGATGCCGCAATCGCTGCCCCCGTGGGAGAGGAAGCGCTCGCCTGAGGTCAAGCTGTTGGTGAAAATGGCCGACGACAGGCCCTGACGGACATCGTTGTGCAGGGTCACGGCCTCATCAAGGTCATTCACCTCGAACACATACAGAATCGGGGCGAAAGTCTCTTCCTGAATGATCTTCATCCCGGCATGGGCCTTGATGAGGGTCGGTTCCACGAAATATCCGGGGCCATTCACAACCTTGCCGCCGCAGAGGATCTCGCCACCTTCTTTCTTGATGACTTCCAGGGCGGCGAGATAGGTATCCACGGCATCCTGATCCACCAGCGGACCCATGAGAGTGCCGGCGTCCAGCGGGTCACCGATCTTGATGGAACCGTAGGCCTTGATCAGCCGCTCCTTGAGGTCGCCGCTGATTCCCTTCTGCAGGATGAGGCGGCGCGTGCTGGTGCAGCGCTGGCCCGCCGTGCCCACGGCTCCGAAGAGGATGGCACGGGAGGCCAGATCCAGATCGGCGTCGTCCATGACGATGATGGCGTTATTGCCGCCCAGTTCCAGGATGGACCGGCCGAAGCGCGCCGCCACGGTGGTGCCGACCTTCACGCCCACGGCGCAGGAGCCGGTGGCGGAGACCAGCGGAACGCGGCGGTCTTCCAGCATGCGCTGTCCAACGGTCCGGCCCGGGCCGGCGCAGAGGGTCATGATGCCCGGGTGCCCCATCTCGGCCAGCACCGAGTCGCAGATCTTCTGCACCGCGATGGCGGTCAGGGGCGTCTTGTGAGACGGCTTCCAGATCATGGTGTCGCCGCAGACGGCGGCGATCATGGCGTTCCAGGCCCAGACGGCGCCGGGAAAGTTGAAGGCCGAGATGATGCCCACGACGCCCAGGGGATGCCACTGCTCATACATGCGGTGCCCGAGGCGCTCCGAGTGCATGGTCTTGCCGTAAAGCTGGCGGGACAGGCCCACGGCGAAGTCGGCGATATCGATCATCTCCTGGACCTCGCCTTCTCCTTCGCTGCGGATCTTGCCCATTTCATGAGCGATCAGCGCTCCCAGGGCCTTTTTATGCTCGCGGAAAGCGTTGCCCAGGCAGCGCACCACCTCGCCGCGCACAGGCGCCGGCTGCATCCGCCACGACGTGAAGGCCTTGCTGGCGGTCGTGACCACCCGCTCGTAGTCCTCCACGGCGGCGATCCTGACCCGGGCGATGACCTGTCCGGTAGCCGGATCCAGGGAGTCGATTTCCTGGTCACCCGCGGGGTCGAAAAACTGTCCATCGGAAACCCCGGAGTTGATCTCCCGGATGCCCAGTTCTCTGAGAAAGTCCTTCATGATGCTCCTCCTGGAGAGCCAGTTTAGTCCATGCCCATAGGTGTAACCTGACAGGGGAGGACTCCATGAAATCCAGGACCGAGTACCTGACCTTCACCGTGCCTGAGCGCATGGATTTCGTCAATATCACGCCCGACGTGGAACGGGTTGTCCAGGAGGCGGGTGTGCGCGAGGGCCTGTGCCTGGTCAACGCCATGCATATCACGGCCAGCGTGTTCATCAACGATGACGAGCCGGGATTGCTCGCCGACTACAAGCGCTGGCTCGAAAAACTGGCGCCGTTCGATGCCAGCCCCGACACCTACCATCACAATCGCACAGGAGAAGACAACGGCGATGCTCACCACAAGCGCCAGATCATGGGACGCGAAGTGGTGGTTGCCATCACCGAGGGCAAGCTCGACTTCGGGCCCTGGGAGAGAATTTTCTATGGCGAGTTCGACGGCCGCCGGCCCAAGCGTGTTCTGGTGAAGGTCATCGGCGAGTGAGCCACGAGGAGACATCATGAGCAAGATGCGCAGCGAACAGGACTCCATGGGCAGGATGGAGGTGCCGGCCGATGCTTACTACGGCGCCCAGACACAGCGGGCTCTTCTCAACTTTCCCATCAGCGGCCGGACCATGCCCGTCCCCTTCACCCGGGCCATGGGACTCATCAAGCTGGCCGCGGCGCGCGCCAACAACGAGCTGGGCAAGCTGGACGGCAAGCTGGCCAAGGCCATTGAAGCGGCCGCACGCGAGGTGATGGACGGGAAGCTCACGCATCATTTTGTGGTGGATGTGTTTCAGACCGGATCGGGAACCTCCAGCAACATGAACGCCAACGAGGTCATCGCCAATCGCGCCATCGAGATGCTGGGTGGGACGCTGGGGTCCAAAACGCCGGTGCATCCCAACGATCACGTCAACATGGGGCAGTCATCCAACGATGTGGTGCCCACTGCGATTCACGTGGCGGCGCGCCTGGAGATTCACGAGCAGCTCATCCCCGCCCTCACCCTCTTGCGTGACGCCTTCGCGACCAAGCAGGAGGAGTTCAAGAAAGTCATCAAGATCGGCCGCACTCATCTTCAGGATGCGACTCCCTTGTGGCTGGGCCAGGAGTTCGGCGGCTACCGGGCCCAGTTGGAGCATGGGCTGGCCCGGGCCGGCAAGGCTTCCGAGGCCCTGGCCGAGCTGGCTCTGGGTGGCACAGCCGTGGGGACCGGTATCAATACTCATCCCGAGTTCGCCGGGAAGGCCATCAGCGTCATCTCCGAGATGGCCGGCGTGGAGTTCCGCGAGGCCGGGGATCACTTCGAAGCCCAGTCGACCAAGGATGCCTGCGTGGAAGCCTCGGGGCACCTCAAAACAATTGCCGTCTCACTCATGAAAATCGCCAACGACGTGCGCTGGTTGGGGTCGGGACCTCGTTGCGGATTGGGGGAGATCCGGTTGCCGGCCACCCAGCCCGGCTCATCCATCATGCCTGGCAAGGTCAACGCGGTCATCGCCGAGTCCGTCACCATGGTCGCCGCCCAGGTCATGGGGAACGACACCGTGGTGGCGCTGGCTGGCATGAGCGGCAATTTCGAGCTCAACATCATGATGCCGGTGCTGGCCCTGAACCTGATCCAGTCCATCGAGCTTCTGTCCGCAGCGAGCCGTAATTTTGCCGAGAAGTGCGTGGCGGGCATCGAGGCCGATGTGGAGCGCTGTGAGTCCATGGTGGAACAATCGCTGGCCATGGTGACCGCCCTGGCGCCGCGTATCGGGTATGACCAGGCCGCGGCTCTGGCCAAGGAGGCGTATGCAAGCGGGCGCACGGTGCGGGAGGTGGCCCTGGAGAGGAAGGTCCTTCCTGAGGACGAGCTGGAACAGGCCCTGGACCCCCGCTCCATGACCGAGCCGCACGCTGAGTGACAGGCGTCCGGCTCAGGTGCCGCAGGACGAGCGGGCGGCCGGGGACACGATCTGTCCGCGGCCTCGCGTGCGTACAGCGCGGTCGTTGCCGCTGCCGCGCACCTTGCCGGCCCAGGTCATGCGGTTGATGCCTGGCTGGCTGGCGGCCGCCACGCAGCTCACATATTCGCCGTGGTTGGCCCAGGGCCGCCCGGGTCCCTCGCAGGGGCACAGGATATCCATGTCCGTGACGGGCCGGTAGCGGCAACCGCCGGGCGTGCAGAGATCGCTTGTTGCCGGATTGCCGTCATCGCAGGATGCATCGTCCCCGCAAAAGGGTGAGTCCAGATCGCCGCGGGAGTGATCGAAAGGCAATCCGTCCAGAGTGAGAGCGAGACTGACCACGGCGAAGCCGGTGACCGGGTCGATGCCGATAAGCTGATCTCCAGAGGGCCGTGAGACGTACATGATCCCCTTGTGGCCGACCGCCGCCAGGCCGGCGGTGGAGATTCCCGGAAAGAGCTGGAACGCGCTGGCCCGGGCGGTCACAGGATCGACCTGGTACAGGCCGCTGCCGGCGCCGAGGTTGCTCCACAGCCAGATCTGTCCCTGGTCATCGATGGTGGTGTCGCCACCATGCAGATCCAGGTCGATCTCTCCCACCGGTGTGGCCCAGCCGGTGGCCGGGTCGATGACATAAAGGCTGTCGGTCTCCTGGCTGGTGGCCAGAAGCATGCCGTCGCTTCGAAAGGCCAGGCCGATGATCTCGGTGACAACGCCGCCCGAACTGCGAACCGGCCCGACGATGGTGATGTCAGGCAAGAACGGATCCGGGGTCAGTTCGACCCGCAGAAGGAGGCAGGCCCGCAGGCCAAGGCACGCATCGTTCATGGAGGTGTCGGTGCCGGTGGCATAGAGCACCTTGTTGCTGGCCGCCGCAAGGCCGAATACTGGGCTGAGCGAGCTCCCCAGATCAGCGACCAGGCGCATATCACCTGTAGCCGGATCGAGCCTGTTGATGGTGGTGCGCCGGTCGGAAAAGGTGGTGTCTACCAGGAACAGCGATGCGTCGGAGCCGGCCGCTGCCCCAGGGGCGGCGGCCAGCAGGGTCAAGAAGGCCAGACCGAGTGTTCGAAGCGACGGCATGGATGGTCAGAAGGCAAGAATCAGGCCAATTTGTAAGTTCTTTGTTCGGTTATCGGGGTCTCATGGGTGATGACCAGGTCGTTATCGGGTTTACCAACAGGTCATGATCCCGGGGCTGGTCGTGAGCCGGCGGGGTAGGCTAAAATCCTGGCTATGCGCCGAAATTTCGCTGATGGAGCAGGAATCCGGATCGTCCTGGCCCCGGTTCTGCGGACCCTGGCGGCATTTGCGGTGGTCGGTGTCGTGCAGGCATCCGGCGGCGCCCGCCTGATCCTGCCCGATGTCTGCG
Source organism: Acidobacteriota bacterium (assembly GCA_004356015.1). GTDB lineage: Bacteria > Acidobacteriota > Polarisedimenticolia > SMYD01 > SMYD01 > SMYD01. The sequence goes on from SMYD01000187.1 coordinate 4,663, forward strand.
TCCAGTCCGGCGACAGGACGGTTTCACTGCCGGTTGTGCTCACCGGCGCCGATGAATTGCGTCCGTCGTCACTGCGCACGACGATTCTGTTCGACCCCCAGGTCGTGGCCGTTGAGGAGATCGAAGATCGCACGCGCCTGGGCGTGAGCTGGACTGTGGATCAGGCGGCCGGCAGAATTGATCTGGTCTGGCATACCCAGGGCCGCCAGCCGGTCCCGCCGCTGCCCGCCGGGGTCCTGGCACGGATCAACCTGCGTCTTCTGGACGATGCGGCCGTCGAGCCGCGTCTGGATGTGGACGCCGGCCAGACCCGATCCCTGGACGGCAATGGCCGGATCGCCAATGTGGAGGTGATCGGTCCGGCCACTCTCGTGCAGGGCAGCGGCGGCCTCAGGATCGAGATGTCGGTCGACCGGGGGCGTACCATCATCGCCAGCACGGGCTCTTCTCTCCGGGGCCGGCCCTGGATCCTGAGGGGTCGCATGGAAGATCTGGTCCGGGCTAACCACAGGGTGCTTCTGGGCAGCCTGAAAGCCCTGGAGGCCGGCCGTGACGGCCGGCTGTCCGTGGATACGGAGATTCCCGCCAGAGGCGGTGTTTTCTATTATCTGGCGGTCCGGGATGACGGCGCCGGCCACCCTGTCCTGGGGTTTGATTCCCAGTGCCGGCCGCGTATGGTCATGCCGGCCCGCGCCGCCACACCCTGAAACCACCTCCCTCCCACTGCGTATTGAATCCCGAAGGGGGCGTTCTGCCATGAAGAAGTCCGTCAAACTCCTTATTTTTGTCGTTGCCATCGCAGCCTTGGCGGCAGCCATCTTCTTCAGCCGTCAGCGCTCCACCCGGGATGAAGTCACGGTGGAGGTGGAGACGGTCGAGGCTCGCGATCTGTCGTCAGTGGTGGAGGCCTCCGGGCAGATCGAGCCGGCCGTCTCGGTGGATATCTCATCGGACGTCATTGGCCGCATCATCGCCCTGGGTGTAGAAGAGGGTGACCGGGTGACAAAGGGCCAGTTTCTGGTCCAGGTCGACCCCACCCTGTTTCAGCAGCGGGTCAACCAGCTGGATGCGGCACTGGATGCGTCGCGCAGCAATCTCCAGGAGGTGGAAGCCAGCCTGGCCGACGCCAGGGCCAATCGCATCATCCGGCAGGCGGATTATGAGCGGGACAAAGCTCTCTACGATCATGATCTTGTTGCCGCAAGCCGCTATGAGGCCAGCCAAGCGGCCATGCACCAGGCCCAGGCCCAGGTCGATTTGACCAAGGCGCGCATCACGTCATCCGGCAACCGCATCCGCCAGGCGGAGGCTTCCCGGAATGAAGCCCTGGACCAGCTCGAGAAATGCCGCATCGTCTCGCCCATGGACGGCGTGGTGATTCGCAAGAATGCCGAAGTTGGAGAGGTGGCCGTCAGCGGCACCATCAACAATCAGGGCAGCCTGCTCATGACCATCGCGGACGTCACGGTCATGCAGACCGAGATCGACGTGGATGAAACCGACGTGATTCATCTCGAGCTGGGACAGGAAGTGGAGGTTTCATTGGATGCCTTCCCGTCGCGCAAGTTCAAGGGTGAAGTCACGCGTATCGGGAACAGCGCCATCCAGGTGGCCTCGGCGCCGGGCCAGCGGCAGTCGGCCGACTACAAGGTGGAGGTGACGCTCCGCGATACCGATCCCAAGATTCGCCCAGGCCTGTCGGCGACCGCCCGCATCACCACGGCGACCCGTGAGCAGGCCATCGCCGTGCCCATCCAGGCCATGGTGCTGCGCGACCCGTCCGAGAACGACAGCGATGAGGACGACGACGTCACAGCCGGCGCGGGCGTGGCCCTGGCTGCCAGCACGACCAGCGAAGCTGAAGAGACAGGCGAGGACGAGAGCGCGGACGAGGGCGAGGATGAGGATAAAGAAGTTGAAGGTGTGTTCGTCATGCGGGATAGCAAGGCAGTCTTCGTGCCGGTCACGACGGGTATCGCTGGCGAGAAATATTTCGAGGTTCTCGACGGCCTGCAGGAAGGCGACGAGGTGATCGTTGGTAATTTCGCGGCTCTTCGCAAGCTGAAGCACGACGATCCCGTCAAGGTGGACAAGAAGAAGGACGAAGAGGACGACTGACATGGGCCTCCTGGAGGGAATCCGTCTCGCCCTCAGGGCCATCTGGGTTCACAAGCTGCGCTCGGGACTCACCCTGCTGGCCAACGTCGTGGCCGTCATGTCGGTCATCGCGGTGGTTTCCATTCTTTCCGGGATGGACCATTACGTGAAAGAAACAATCTTCTCCGAGGAAAGCGGCATCTTCTACGTCTCGAGGGTGGATGGACTCCAGATCCTGACCAGCTTCGACGAGTTTCTCAAGTCGCTCCGCAATCCCAGGCTTAAAGTCGATGACGCCGATTATCTCCGGGAGAAACTGCAGCTGGCCGAATACGTCGGCACCGAGCGCGACACCGGCGCCAGGCTGGAGGCTGGAGATCGGTATGCCGAAGGGGTCAATGTGCGCGGCCGCACGTCTGAATATGCTCACATGCGCGAGTGGAATCTGGTTTCCGGCCGCCATCTGGCGCCCCTTGAGGTCCAGCGCAACGTGCCGGTAGCGGTAATCGGCCATGACGTGGCCGAGACGCTTTTCCCCAACGAAGATCCTATCGGTAAGACCATAAGGGCCGGGCGGCGGCATCTCAGGGTCATGGGTG
>SMYD01000188.1 GCA_004356015.1 Acidobacteriota bacterium
CTGGGGCGCATGGTGCGCCGGGGAATGGGCGAGGGGGGAACGGGTGACGGCGCCACAGGGGTGGGTGACCGCTTCGTCCAGTTTGGCGCCGGGGCCCTCCTGGAGAAGCTGCCGGCCGGCGCCCTGGATGGCGTGCACCTGCTGGTGGCCGCGATCCTGGCGGTGGCCATCTGCCTCTGGTGGCTGGCGCCGTGGCACCGGCCGGTGCTGCGCCTCCGTGAAGAGGAACTTTCTCTCCTGCTGACCGCTCCTCTGAGCCGCCGGCAGATCATCCAGTACGCCATCCTGCGCCATCAGCCAGGCATCCTGTTCGGCAGCCTCATCATGAGCTTCTTCCTGGGTTCCGGACCACTGCTTCGCCGTGCAGGCTTTTTCTTCATGGCCTGGATGTTCCTGTCCCTCTGGGATCTCCATTCCACGGCGCGCCATCTCTGGCACGCCCGGACCCAGGAGGTCGGTGGTATGGCAGCGTTGCGCCGGCGCCTCATCCTGGCCGGGGGCACCGGCCTTTACCTGGCGGCGATGGGCGTGGCGCTCTTCGCGGCCCACGCCACGGCCCTGGCCACTGCCACCGGCGCCCATGACGATACGCTGGCCGCTGTGGGCACCTACCTGGCGGCCCTGGGTTCCTCCCTGCCGGTCACCATCCTGCTGGCCCCGCTATGGGTCGTGGTGGCGCCGTTCTTCGCCACCTCTCCCATCACCTATGCCAGCGCTCTGACGGCTCTCCTGGTCGCACTGGCGGTCCATCATGAATGGGTGGTGCGAACCCCGAAATTGTTCGAGGATGCAGCTCTGGAGCAGGCCCGCAAGCGGGGCCGCAGCAGGAACAGAGGCCGGGGGCAACGCCGCCGCTGGAAGCTGGGTCGGCGGCGACAGCCGTTCCCCTTGCCGGCGGTTGGCCTTCCGGAGGTGGCCATCGTCTGGAAGAACCTCATGCAGGTCAGCCGCCTGGGCCTTGGCACCATGGCCGCCCTGGGCCTGGGCGGATTGCTTCTGGTCACCATCCTGCCCGCCTTCCTGCCCACGCCCACCAAGTTCTATCTCGTGCTGGCCATGGCAGGCGCCTTCCCGCCGGCCCTGGTGGCCCTCATGTGCGGTGTCATCTACCGGCATGACCTGCGGGTGGATCTTCTGCACGCCGATATCCTGCGCACCTGGCCCCTGTCGGGCAGCCGCCTGGTGGCGGCCGAGGTGGCGGGACCGGTGATTTCCGCCACCCTTGCGGCCACTCTCGCCATAGGCGTAGCCGCCGCCGCCGAAACGGGGCATCGTTTGCAGGGGCTCCTGGCCGGGCGCGGCAGCGGCCAGAGCCTGCTGCCGGCGGAGTTCTGGTCGCTCATTCATGCCCCGGCGCCCGTGGCCATGCTCCTGGCGGCCGCCGGTATCCTGCCCCTGGTCGTGGCCCTGGCCGCCGTCTCCTCCGCCATCCAGAATCTGGCGGTGCTGCTCTTCCCCGGCTGGATGCGCCTGGGCCGGCAGCGGCGCAGCGGCGCCGCGCAGTTTGGCCAGAACATGGTGGTCTCGGTGATCCAGATGCTCACGCTGGCCATCGGGCTCATCCCCGGCCTGCTTCTGGCGGGTCTGGTCGTGGGCCTGCACATGGTCCTGGGTGTGAGTGTCTCGCCGTGGGAATGGCCCCTGCTGGGAATCCTCACCGCCCTGCCCCTGGCGGCGGAGGCCACCGGGCTCATTCTCCTCGCCGGCAGGCGTTGGGAGTTGTTCGACCCTTCGGCTCAGAACCTCTCTGAAGACTGAGTTCAGGCGCAGGATGGTGCGGCGATATGGGGCGGCAGGTCGCGGCGGGCTGCGTACTGATCCAGCACCCTCACCGCCTGCTCTTCATCGGCCGCTTCGCCCAATTGTCCCGCCAGGCGCGTCACGCCCAGCACGTCACGGACATGGCGCCTGAGGCCGGTGAGCACGATCCGCTGGCGGACCCTCAGGGCCCGGCGATGGCAGGAGATCAGGGCACCGATCCCGGCGGCATCCAGGTAGCCTACCCCGGACAGATCCAGAACCAGGCCGCGGCCGCCACGGGCCAGAGCCCGTCCCACGGCAGCGCGCAGGTGGCGCACACTGCGTCCCACGCCCAGAGGCCCTGCAAGGTGAAGAACGATGGCCCGGCCATGCTTATCCTGTCGAATCGTCATCGCTGCGTTCCTTCCTTTTCCCCTGTCCCTGTCTAGAGAACGCACGAGAGCCCCTTTGGTTTCCCCGGTTCCGGCCTGTCTGCGTAAAAACTTGTATCCCGGCACGCTGCCCGCTGCGGGCCGCCACGGACTGGCCCGGCGGTGAGGTGTCAACCGCCGATATGGGACATTTCCACCCGGGGCAGGCGGGTGGTGGCGGCCGAACGGATGCGCGAGTACTGGTCATCCCGGTCGCGCCAAACGCTGTCCAGGGCCTGCCCCAGGGCGGCGTCGTCAGCTCCCTGCCGCAGGAGTCCGCGCAGATCGAACCCCTTGCCGGCGAACAAGCAGGTGTACAGGCTGCCCTCGGGCGAGAGGCGCAGACGAGAACAGGAGGCGCAGAAGGGATTGCTCACCGAGGTGATGACCCCGATCTCAGCACTCCCGTCGCAGAGCCGCCAACGCCGGGCGACTTCGCCGGTGTGATCGGGCTCCAGGGGCTCAAGGGGGAACACGGCGCTGATCCTCGCCAGGATCTCGGCGGCCGGGACGACCTCTTCCAGGCTCCAGCCGTTGCTGTTGCCCACATCCATGTATTCGATGAAGCGCACGATGGTGCCGGTGCCACGAAAATGGCGCACCAGATCCACCACCGTGTGGTCATTCACGTCCCGCCGCACCACGGCGTTGACCTTCACAGGCAGAAGGCCGGCCGACACCGCTGCCTCGATGCCCCGCAGAACGTCCGCCACTCCGGCTCCCCCACCGTTCATGGAGCGAAAGACGCCTTCATCCAGGGAATCCAGGCTCACGGTCACCCGGCGCAGGCCGGCCGCGGCCAGGGCGGCCGCCTGTCCGGGCAACAAGCTGCCGTTGGTGGTCAAGGAAAGGTCCTGGAGGCCCGGAAGGGCGGCCAGCATGCCCACCAGCCGGTCCAGATTGCGGCGCACCAGAGGCTCACCACCGGTGATGCGGATACGGCGCACGCCCCTCTCCACCAGAAGGGAAGCCAGCCGCGTGATCTCCTCGAAGGTCAGCAACTCATCCCGCGCCAGAAACCGATAGTCGGTGCCGAACACATCTTCCGGCATGCAGTAGTTGCAGCGAAAGTTGCACCGATCGGTGACGGAGATGCGGAGACCCTGCAGGGGACGGTTGCGCCGGTCGGTGAGGGTCATTCCGCCTGCTCTCCCGCGCCCCGGGACGCACCACGCTGAGCCGGCGAGACGTAACCGTGCAACTCCATGGTGGCGAACCCGGCGTCCCGCACAACAGCCCGCAAACTCTCACCCAGGGCCCGCGCGGTCTCCAGTTCGTCCTGCCCGACTTCCACCCGGGCCATGTCACCCAGATGTCGCACCCTGACCTGGCGCAGGCCCAGGAGGTGCAGGGCCGCCTCGGCCGCCTCGACCCGGGCCAGCTTGGCAAGGGTCACATGACTGCCCACGGGGATGCGCGATGCCAGGCAGGCCCCCGCCGGCTTGTCGGCCACCGGGAGGCCGGCGTCGCGGGCGTACCGGCGCACGTCACTCTTGTCGAAATCCGCCTGGCGCAGGGGAGCCACCACACCAAACTCGCCGGCAGCGCGGGCACCGGGACGATCGTCCAGCAGGTCGTCGGTGATCTCTCCGAAGGCGAGCGCCGAAAATCCTTGTTCTCTGGCCCACGGCAGCATGGCCGAAAAGAGAGCCGCCTTGCAGAAATAGCAGCGGTCGCCCCGGTTGGCACGGTAGCGGGACTCCTCCATCTCGGTGGTGGCGACCTCGTGCAGACGCACTCCCATCCAGCGCGCCAGCGCACGGGCCGCAACCAGCTCCTCCCGGGGCAGGGACGGCGAATCGGCGATGACCGCGGCGACGCCGTCACCCAGTTCCGCCCGGGCAACATGCAGGAGAACCGCCGAGTCCACACCGCCTGAGAAGGCCACCGCCACACTCTCCAGGGCACGCACCTGCCGCCGCAGTTCGGCCAGGCGCCGCTGGTAGCTCAGGTCCCGGGACATGAGGATGATTCTACCAAGGGAGACGGTAAAATGCCGTGCTAATATTCCGCTTCCCGGTTTCAGGTTCTTCCCATCCTGCCTGCAAGGAGTTCCCCCATGAAGTCACGTTCCCTGCTGTTCATGGCCCTTCCCCTGATTGTTCTGGCCGCAGGCTTCGCGCCGGCCATCGCCGAAGATGAAGAAAAGACCGGCTGGTCCGATGAGGCCGAGTTGAGCCTGGTGAGCACCTCAGGGAACTCTGAATCCTCGACCATCGGGTTCAAGAACACCCTGACCCACACCTGGGAATCATCGGCTCTGGAGATTCGTGCCGGCGGAATCCGCGCCAAATCGGACACCATCACCCACTTTGCTGTCGGTACCCCGGGAGATTTCAGCGAGCAGGAAACCAGCGAGTCGGAGGTCACAGCCGAGTATTACTACCTGGAAGGGAAATACAGGCGCCTGATCAGTGAGAAGCTGTTCTGGTACTCAGGCGCCGGGTGGGAACGGAACCGACCCTCGGGAATCCAGGATCGTTTCCTGGTGGAAGGCGGCCTGGGCAACCTCTGGCGCAATGATGAGGATCTGAAATTCAGCACCGAATACGCCCTGACCTGGACCAACCAGGAGGACGTGGTGATCCGCCCTGATATCGACGAGACATGGATCGGTGCGCGCCTCGGCTGGAAGTATCTGAACAAGTTCGGCGCCAGCACCACTTACGAGAACCTGCTGGTGCTGGACGCCAATCTGGAGGAGAGCAGCCGCTGGCGCGGCGATATGATCAACTCCCTCTCGGTGAGCATGAGCAGCCACTTGGCGCTCAAGGTCAGCCTGCAATGGTTGTATGAGAACGAACCGGCGTTCACCGAGGGCGAACTGTTCAGCCCCGGCAATCCGCCTACGCCCACCGGCACCACCGTGCCCATCCAACTGGACGAGCTGGACTCCATCTTCACGGCTTCCCTGGTGGTCAACTTCTGAGTCTGCGCCCCCGGCCCGCAGAAGGCTGGAGGTCGCCGGCTACGCCGAGGCGTCCGCCGCTACCTTTTCATCCTGCAGGCGGCGGGCTTCTTCAGCACTGACCGCATCGCTATGGCAGCCGCCATGCTCACCGGCGCCGGCCCCCATGGCCTCTCGCGTCTTGCCGGCCAGGCGGTGAATCTCCGCCGGCGCCAGAGCCCCGCGCTTCTCGAGAATCTCCCGCTGTGCCGGCGTCAGGGCATCGCTGACCCGCGGTCCGTCCCAGGCCATATCCTGGTCCTTGCCCGAACCGAATTCGACGATCTCCCTGGAGATACGCACGCTGCACCAGTCATGGCCGCACATGGCGCAGAAGTCGGTATCCACATCCAGATCCTCGTCGTGAAAGGCCCGCGCCGTGTCGGGGTCGAAACTCAGCTCGAAATGCTTCTTCCAGTTGAGCGCGGCCCGTGCCCGGGTCAGTTCATCGTCACGGTCCCGGCTGGCGGGAATTCCCAGGGCCACGTCGGCGGCATGGGCGGCGATCTTGTAGGCGATGCATCCCTGCTTCACATCATCCCGATTGGGCAGGCCCAGGTGCTCCTTGGGCGTGACGTAACAGAGCATGGCGGCACCGTGCCAGGCGGCGGCGGTGGCGCCCACACAACTGGTGATGTGATCGTAACCGGGAAAGATGTCGGTCACCAGCGGGCCCAGGACATAGAACGGCGCACCATGGCACAGCCGGCGCTGCAGTTTCATGTTGTATTCGATCTGGTCGAACGGAACATGCCCCGGCCCTTCCACCATGACCTGCACGCCCCGGGCCCAGGCCCGTTCGGTCAACTCGCCCAGGGTATCCAGTTCGCGTAACTGAGCCTCGTCGGTGGCGTCGGCCAGGCCGCCGGGGCGCAGACCGTCTCCCAGGGAGAAACTCACATCATAGGCGCGCATGATGTCGCAGATCTCGTCGAACAGTTCATACATGGGGTTCTGTTGACCGTGATGCAGCATCCATTTCGCCAGCAGCGCGCCGCCACGCGAGACGATGCCGATGAGGCGGTCCTTGATCAGCGGCAGGTGCTCCCGCAGGACGCCTGCGTGGATGGTGAAGTAGTCCACTCCCTGTTTGGCCTGATGTTCCAGTTCCCGAAGGATGATGTCGTGGTTCAGTTCTTCGATGCTGCGCCCGATGATCATGGAATAGATAGGAACCGTGCCCATGGGCACCGTGCTGTTCTGCAGGATGGCTTCCCTGCAGGCGTCCAGGTCGCCCCCGGTGGACAGATCCATGATGGTGTCGGCGCCCCAGCGCACCGACCACTTCATCTTCTCGACCTCCTCGTCGGTGCCGCTGGTCACCGGCGACGCCCCCAGGTTGGCGTTGATCTTGGTACGCGAGGCGCGGCCGATGCACATGGGTTCCAGCCGCCCTGCCAGGTGCACGCGATTGGCGGGAATGATCATGCGGCCGGCGGCGATCTCATCACGCACCTGAGCTGCGGTCAGGTGAACCTCCCGCTCCGCCACCCTCTGCATCTCGGGAGTGATCCGTCCCAGACGGGCATTCTCGAGCTGGGTTACTGCCGCCGCCGCCGGGCGCGGGTCCGGGTTGAAGTCCCAGGCGGTGAGGGGCGAGGGCAAGGGCATTCCCGGCGTATCCGGGGAGGTGAAGGCCAGGGGGCCGCCCACATCCGGGTGGGCGGCAAAGCTGCCGGGGTTGGTGCCCTGTCCCTTGCTGGAAGGATTGGGCGCACCATGCCCGGGAGTCTCGAAAACAAAAGGCTTACGTGAATTCGTCGTCGACATGGCTGGCTCCTTCTGCCATGGCTCGACCAGGTGCAGAAAAGACGGGAAAAGTCCCGCTTGCGATCGCATTTCCTACGCCGGTCCGAACCGGGTCAGGTTCCACGGGTCCTTCTCAGCGACCTTGGGTCTCGTGAAGTCGCGCCCCGAGCGAACGATCAGAATTTACCACAGGGACCTCCCCGAGATCCCGGGGCTCGGCTCAGCAGAACCACGGCTCGGTGAGCCGGGGCCAGCCGTCCCGGTGGCGGGGCGGTTCAGCCAGCCTGGAGAGCGCGGTGACCCTCTCATCATGCCCCAGCACCACCGCCGCCGCCTCGGCAATCCCCCGGTGCACGAGGTGAGGCAAATCCTCGCCCTCTGCCGAGGTTCTGACAATTTGACTCACCTGCCGCTGCAGGTGATCCATGCGCTCATCGGGGTGACGCCAGCGCCAGGCGAAATCGTCAGCTGAGAGTTCATACAGAAAAGGTGTCATGGCTGGGAGGGTCACCAGCGGCGAGCCGGGCGGTACCAGCAAGCGGATTGTCATCTGCACCGGATCGACGGCCTCTGTGAGGTCCTCATCCATCAGCCAGCAGAGGAGATCCTGATAGTCGGTCGCCGTAGACCAGGGGGTGAACGGGATGAGAGTCGGACGCAGCACCATTCCGGCCCGGCGGACAGCGGTGAGAGCCCGGCCCACATCGGCCCGGGTATGTCCCTTATCCAGGTGCGTCAGAATCCTGTCGTTGAGCGACTCCACCGCCGAAACCACAAAGAGGGCGCCGCCTTCCGCCAGCCGCGGCAAGAGATCGGCATGGCGCACCAGATGCTCCACCTTGGCCGTGAAGTCGAACGTCAGATGGGGAAAACGCTCATGCACCTCTCGCGCGACGCGCAAGGCGTGGGTCGGGCCGTTGAGGAAATCCGGGTCGGCAAAGCTGATATGTCCCGCGCCGGCGGCCACCACCGCAGCCACATCCCGGAGGACCGTCTCCACGGGGATGGCCAGGAAGCGCCCCTTGTAGATCGGCGTCAGCGGACAGTGACGGCAGACATGGAGGCAGCCGCGGCTCGCCTCCACCGCCGCCGCCGGTGTCAGACGCGGGCCATGGCGCAGGTGAACGTAGCGATCCAGGGACGGCAGCTCCTGCCGGCGGGGGATGAGCCAGCGGCGAGGGCGGCGCAGAAAGGCGGGCGTGGAGGCGCCTGGGAGCAGAACTCCCGGCAACCCGGTGATACCGTGACCCGCCAGCAGGGCCTCCGCTAGCCGCGTCAGCGGCTCTTCCACCTCACCGGTGATGACGGTGTCGGCCAGTTCTTCGGCGAACAGGTAGGAGGCGTTGAGCCCGGCATAGAGTCCAAAGAAGCAGATGGAGGCCCGTGGGTGGGCGGCCCGCAGTTGCCGCGCCGCGGCAACTCCCAGGCGCAGAGCCGTGTGCATGGGTGTGGCGATGGCGATGAGGCGTGGTCTGCCCAGGGCTTCGGGAGCCAGAGTCTCCTGCGCGAGATCCACCGGGCGAGCGCTGACACCTGCGGCGCGCAGGTGGGCCAGGGGCACAGCGATACCCAGGGGCTGGCGACCGAGCTCATAACAGGAGATCAGGATGACGGCGGGATCGCCCTCTTCCATGGCCGCAGTGATGGCGCCCCCCTTTACTTGGAGGGCTGGTAGTACGGGTTATTGCCGCCGGCGTGATCGGTGGTATCGATGACCTGAGTGATCTCGGGGACCTCTTCCCGGATCATGACTTCGATCCCCTGCTTGAGCGTGACATCGACCATGCCGCAGCCCTGGCAGCCACCACCCAGCCGCACGAATGCCTTATCCCCCTTCACATCCATGAGCTCCACGAATCCGCCGTGGGAGGCGACGCCGGGGTTGATCTTGGCGTCGATCACCTTCTGGACCCGCTGGGCCAGGGGTGTGGTCAGATCGGCACTCGGTGACTCTTCGGCACTCGGTGACTCTTCTTTCACTGGAACTTCAGGCACCGGGTTGGGATTGTCCACGTCAAATCCGGAGCCCGAGACCGTGTCCTTCCAGTTCACCGTGGCACCGTTGAGATGGGGCGCGCTGGACGCATCCACGATGGCCACCAGGCCGCCTTCAACTTCAACAATGATGTCATTGGGGCGGGCGTTCTGCCGGACATCCAGAAAAAACTCGTATTCGAAACCCTCGGGGCCCTGGCCGGCGATATTCACGCGGATGGCAAGGTTCTCCCGGTCCTCCGCGCCTTCCATGAACTCCAGAACCTTCTCCCGGGCTTTATCGCTGAATTTGAGAACCGTGTCAGCCATCAATCTCTCTTTCCTGAAGGGACCGCAACTCCAGAGCCTTCACCGACCGCCTGCCGGGCCACGATGAGGCTGCGTCGGGCCAGGCCGTCCATGGTGATCCCTTCCACGAGATAGTAATACAAATCGCCCTCTTCCACATCCGTGTCGGAGTAGTGGTACTCAAGCGGGCCGGTGACTTCACCCAGAGCAGGGAAAGGTATCGACCCCAGGGAGCGAAACGGTCCCCTGGCGTCTGTGGCACGGTAGACCAGCCATCCGAAAAGACCCCGCTCGCTCTGGCTGCCCCACGTCAACTCGATTCGTCCGGGGGAGGAATCGGCGGCCAGAAAGGAGAGTTCAAACGGATAGCCGGGATCGGCATCGATCTGCCAGGAAACAGCAAGGGCTTCACCACGCCACCGACGGTCCCGTATGATCAGAACCGCTTCGCTGCCGGCAGCCAGAGGAACATTCAACTCTGCCCGACCATCCATGAACACGAACGGTGTCGACAGCCAGCCGGCTTCCACATGGGGCCAGGTGATCAGCAGATCGGCCTCGGGGAGGGCGCCGGTCTCCGCCTCCAGGAGAACGGTCACAGCCCCCACGTCCCCCAGATCTCTGAGTCTGATGACTGCATAGCCCATGGGCTCGATGAGTAACGCGTCGGGACCGGCACCGCTGGACGGCAGTTCGGACACGGTGCGGGCGGACCGGGTCACCGGCAGGGTGGCCGAAAGCCCGGGGACACCCGCCCCGGGCCGGCGGCTCATGCCGGGATAGGAACTCCAGACCGTGTAGGCTCGCCATGACTCGTTAAGGGAGATCTGATCACCCAGGCGGAGAGCAGTATCCAGGGCGCTCAGGCTGTTATCGCCCCATTCGGTGGCCGCCCGCTGCCACCAGAGGGTGAACAGATCGTCACCCCGGGTGGCCGCCAGCCAGACCAGGAAAGGTGCGGCACCGCCGGACAGCTCTTCCCGATCGCTGGTCAGGGAAAGTTCGGGTCTGTCCTGGCGGCGCTCCAGGAGGGCGGGTGGCAGCAGGCCGCCACCCAGGAGGCGGTCTTCCAGGGCCAGCGCCGATGATTCATAGGCCCACAGTCCTTCATCAGCCGACTGGGAAACCTGGAGAATGTGGAGAAACTGGTGGAGGGCGGCCAGGGGCCAGTCCCGAGGGGAACCGGTCACCACCATGGACGCTGCCACTCCATCTTCAGGCCTCGCGCCGGGGTCCTCCAGGAGAACGATCCGGCTGGGTCCCTGCTCCAGACCGTCGATGAGGACGACATCCACGGGCCGGGACCGGGCCGGGTCCGGCCAGCCGCCGTGCTCGACGAGGACACGCCAGGCCGCCTCCAGCGTGCGAGCGACTTCCGTCACCTGCACGGGTGGCTCCATGCTCCCGCGAACCGTTGCGGTATGAAGCCGAAAACGTCCGCCGGAGCTCAGTTCTTCGCGGTCGAGGCCTCCCGCCCGGAGCGTTTCCCCGGGGACCCCCTCGCCGCCACCTGCCCGCAGGGCGCGCAACAGGTCCACGGTGCCGCAGCCGGACCCCGCGGCCAGAACCCCGCCGGCCCAGACTACGGCCGAAACCGCAAAAACTCCTGAAAGCGCTTTATTTCTCATGATTTGGCCGAAGTGGAATATACGGAGCTGGAGGCCGATTCGCAAAGAAAAAGATCGAACACTGCGTCCCTCCGGTAGCGCCGGTCAGGTGGCCTCCACCCTCAGGACAACAACCGTGATGTTGTCCTCCCCACCGGCCTTGTTGGCTGCCGCAACCAAGCGCTGGCACATCTTCTCGGACGTGAGGCCGGCATTCCCCAGGATCACGGCAATCTCCGCGTTACTCACCATGCCGGTCAGCCCGTCGGAGCAGAGCAGCAGACAGTCGCCCGGCCGCAGGCTTTCTTGGATCAGATCCACCGGCAGGACATCGCGGGCCCCAAGGGCCCGGGTGATGACATTCTTCAGCGGATGGGACGCGGCCTCGGCATCGGACAGGACACCCCGCTGGACCTGCTCATTGACCCAGGAATGATCACTGGTGACCTGCCGCAGGATGCCTTCGTGCCAGAGGTAAGCGCGAGAATCTCCGATATTGGCCACCCAGGAGGTTCCGTCGGGAATCACCAGAGCCGAGACCATGGTGGTCCCCATGCGTGCCAGCGCCGGCTCTTTTTCGATCCGTTCGCTGATGCGCTGATTGGCCAGGAGAGCGGCGTTGCGCAGCCGCTCACTATCCTCGGCCTGCTCCTCATCGCGACCGAACGGCCAGTCCCCTTCCTGCTGGTTGCAGATGAACTCGGTGATGGTGTCCACGGCGATGCCCGCCGCCACCTCACCGCCGGCATGGCCTCCCATGCCATCGCAAACCACCACCAGGCCGGCCTCCGGCTTGACCACGAAGCTATCCTCGTTATGGTCACGCAGTTTGCCGATATCCGTCAGACCGTGAAACTGCAGGCGAACCCTCTCACGCTCACTGGTCATGGCGCACAGTGCCTTCCCCTGGCTGACGGTGTTCCGGCTCGTCGGTGACGAGTTCAGCCAGCAGCGAGAGAACAGCCCGGTTGGTTGGTTCTTTCTCGAGAACCGCACGCAACTGCTCTTCAGCCTGCCGTTGCTTGCCCAGCCGGGCCAGGGTGAATCCAAGATTGATATGAGCCACCATATAGTCGGGGTTGATCTCCAGAGAGGCACGCAACGCGGCCTCACCTTCTTCCACCTGGCCATTCTCGATCAGCGCCACACCCAGGTAGTTATGCACGTCGGCGAATTTGGCGTTGATGGCCACCGCCTGCCGAAGATGCTCTATGGCCTCCTCGTTCTTCCCCTTCCCCAGATGCTGAAGGCCCTGCTTGTAATGATAGTCGAAGCGATGGGGATGGCGCAGAAATGCCTCTTTGAAGGAATCCGTGGCCTTCTGGACATCGCCGGAGGCCAGCGCCTCGCGCGCACGGTCATAGGGCCTGTCGATGATGGCCACCGCCAGATCGCGCACCCGCCGGAAGGCTGATTCGGCCCCCCCCAGATCCCCCGATTCCAGGAGGACAAACGCCAGGTCGACACTGGCTTCGTAATAGTCGGGATTGATATCCATGGCAGCGCGCAGGGAGGCCGCCGCGCCCTTGAGATTCCCGGCCCGGTGCTGGAGACGCCCCAGGCGGTACTGCAGATCCGGATAGTCGGGATGCCCCATGGTGACCTTCCGGCACTCTTCGATGGCCTTGTCCAGATCGCCGTTTTCCTCGTGCCGTTCCGCCGCCGAGACATGGGAACGGGCAATGTAATAGCGGGCAATCGCCTCATCACTGGCCGTCAACTGCCCCGAGGCGAGGGCCTTCTCGAGATACTCCAGGGCCTGGCTGTATTCTCCCCTGTAGTAATGGAACATCCCCGACTTGATGTGGTAATTCCCCAGGCGGGATCGAATTTCAGAAAGAAGGCGCATGGGCTTGCGGGCTACCTCTTGTAGGAAATCGTCTTGGTTGCGGTGCGCGCCGTGAAGAAACGTCTGGCCAGGGTACGCACCGCTTCGGAGATATTGCGGTCGGCGCCCAGCATCTTCAGATCACGATTATTGAGTCTGTTCATGAGAATCTGGGCCTTCCGCACCGGTGTCTTGGAATTCTTGCACAAGGCAACGACCACCCCATAATTTTTCAGCCATTCTCTGCTTTCCGAGATGTAGCGGATCACGTCCTCGGAAACGTTGCGCATGCCCGCGATGGTCTCCGCTTCGCTGTCCGTGAGCTTGGGGCCCTTGATGACGGCCATGGAGACCACTTTGACCGGGTCGCGAATCAGGATGCTGCGCTCTTCTTTATTGCCTTTGAGAGCCAGGGTAATCTTCTCCGGGACGCCCATATTCATGATGCGTACGATGACCTCGGCTTCTTGCTCTTCCTCGACCTCCGTGACTTCCGCGTCCTTTTGGGCCGCAGGTGAGGCGACGGGCAAGTCGGGGTCGGCGGCCACCTCAGCCGGCAGCGGCTCAGGTGGCCTCACGGCCTCCCTGGCCCGGCGGCTGGCGCGGCGCTCCAGTTCGGTCTGGATATCGTGCAACCGGATGCGCGCGGCACCGTCCAGAGCGGGATTGGCGGCCAGGGCTTCCACCAGGTCCGGCGAGGCCAGCAGGCGGACCTGGTTATCCAGAACGCGCTCCATGGTGTCACCCGGGAGCCGGCCCGCCGCCTCGATGAGAACGGCCACAGGGGTCGCCGGATTGCGCACCAGGGCGGCCATGACATCCGGATCCTTCTCCCGGCGGCAGGCAAACCATTCCAGAACTTCAACCCGGCAGTCTTTCGCCGTGATGGCTCCAACCACCTCGGAGGATTCCTTCTCTTTCAGGCTGGCACAGGCAGTGGCAGCCACCGCGGCCATCCCACTCCCGGCCAGGTAGACCTGCACACGGATCAACTCAGCCGGTGGAATCGGCACCGCCCCGCGGGCAGCGGCCCGACAGAGAGGCTCAGGCGCCCTGCCTCCCAGAATCCGTTCACTGATGGGGTGGAGATCGCCTTGCGTCATGACGGCCACCCCCCCAGCCACCACCAGGTCAAGAGGAAGGCCGCAGCCAGCAACGGGATGGCGCCGGCGGCCAGGATCTGCAACCGCCGGCGACGGCGCGTTATCTCTTCGCAGGCGTTCCGCCGGGCCGCCTCAACGCTCTCACTCTCGCCGCGTCCGGAAATTTCATACAGATAATGGTTGACCATCTCCTCGGGATCGAGCCCCACATGGACCGCATACGCGCGCAGAAAGCCCTTGGTGAAGGCCCCCCCAGGGAGCGCCGCGAAATCATTGCGCTCCAGCGCTTCCAGGAGGGAGATGCCGATCTTGGTGGTTGCGGAGATCTCGCGCAGGGTGATGGAACGCAGCTTCCTCTCCCTTCGCAGCACTTCTCCAAAGGTGGATGCCTCCGCCGCCTGCCTGCTGGGTTGCCTGACCTGCATTCAGCTCCTTCCGACCACCTGTTCATCATAAGGGCCGTCAGGAGGAGCGTCAAACCACCACGGCGCCTCTATCGTGAATCGGATAACGTTCTCGTGATCTCTTTAGCAGGATGGGTGTCACGTGCTGAGAAAGCTCATGGGCAGGCTGCAGGACCAGATCCTGGCCCGTCCGGGACGGGTGGTCCTCTACTCCCTGTTGCTCACGGTCCTTGCACTGGCCATGGGCTCCCAGGTGGAATTTCGCACGGCTCGCCGCGATCTGGCCCCCATCGATGACACGGAACAGATCCGATTTGACCGCCTCATGGCCAGGATCAGCGGCGGCAGCAGCATGGTCATCGCCTGTGCCGAACGCGTTGAGGCAGCGCCGGCCGACCGGCCTGCGCTGCAGGCCTTCGCCGACGCTCTGGCCGCCTCGTTCGCCGCCTCGCCCCAGGTCGCCAGTACCTTCCACAAGGTCGATCTGGAATGGTTCACCCGCAACACCCTGTGGCTGGCACCGGCGGAGGAACTGGAAAACATCACCGCAATTCTTCAGGGCCAGGAGGGCCTCATCACCAGCCTGCGGGATGTGCGCAACCTGGCCGGCCTGAACCAGCTCATCACCACGAGCCTGAGCCGGCGGCAAGGATCTGGAGCGGCTCCGTCTGCGGGGGAAGAGGAACAGGGGAAACAGGCCATCACCGCCCTGGTCGCCGCCCTCCGCGCCGAGGGAGAATTTCTGACCGACCCGGGCGGAGTGACAGGCCGCCTGCTCGACACGGATCCCCTGGCCGCGGCGGTGGCCTCCCGCGTCCCGGCCGGCGGCTACATGGCCTCCCGGGACGGCCGTCTTCTTTTCATCATGGTCACGCCCGCCTCCAGGGATGAGAGCCTGCCGACCCTCCGCGCCCTGATGGCCGATCTTCGTGAGCGAGCCCACACCGTGGCGGCGGAACATCCCGGTTTCCAGGTGGCGTTCACCGGCGAGCCGGCCCTCACGGTGGACGAGATGGACACGGTGCGCCGCGATACCTGGCTGACCGGCACCGTCGCCGCACTGGGTGTCATGGCTCTGACCCTGCTTGTCTTCCGCTGGAAGCGCAACGCCATTCTGGTCATGGCCGCCCTGGCCCTCGCGGTTTGCTGGTCGTTCGGTGCCGTGCTGCTGGAGCTGGGCTACCTGAACATGATCACCTCGGCATTCATCTCCACTCTGGTGGGCGTGGGGGTGGCGTACGGCATCCACCCGGTCTCCGAATACGAGATGGAGGAGGCCCACTGCCGCGACCCGGTGGCTGCGGTGCGCATGGCGTACCACCGCACCGGAACCGCCGTCGTGGTCAGTGCCGTGACAACTTCGGTGGCCTTCTTCTCCATCCTCCTGATGCGTTTTCGTGGCTTCGCCGAGCTGGGCCTGGTGGCCGGAGTCGGCGTCCTCTTCTGCCTGCTGGCCACCATGGTCACCCTGCCCGCTCTCCTGATCCTGCATGGCCGGCGCCGCCACCGCCTGGAAGCGGGGCGGCCAGGCCGGGAGACTCGCAGCAGAACCATGGTGGATCGCTGGTGGGTGGAACGGGGAGCCGGGCGAGTGACCCGCTTCCCGCGCACCGTGACCCTGGCCGCCCTGGCCCTCACGGCCGTGGCCGGCTGGGCCGCCCGGGATATCGGCTTCAACATCAACATGCTGGACCTCCTCCCGGCCGATGCCGAATCCTTGCGTTACCAGCGGCGTATGCTTCTGCAATCGGACCTGTCTCCCTTCTTCAACGTGGTCACAGCCCGGGACATGAAGGAACTGCGCCGCCTGCAGGAGGCGGCGGCCGCGGAGCCGGCCATCGGCCGCTTCGACTCGCTGCTCCCGCTGCTCCCCACCAGGACCACCATCGGCCCTGCGGCGCTCATGACATCGATCTCGGAACTCCGGCTGCCGTCCCAACTGGAGCCCCTCTCAGCCGCCACCATGGCCGCCTCCCTGGGCCGTCTGGAGCAGGCTCTGGCGAGGGCCGCGGATGACAGCTTCACGGCCGGGCTCATGACCCTTGCCATCCCCCTGGAGGAGGCCCGGGCGGCCGCCGAGGAGACCCGGGACCTGGCCGCGGCCGCTTCCGCGGACCAGGTGGCAGCCTGGAACACGGCGCAGAACTCCCTCCTCTCCTGGAGCCGGACCGCGCTGGCGCGGCTCCAGGAGGCGGCCGCCCAGCCGGCGCCCACCAGGGATGATCTGCCCGCCGCCATCCGGCAGCGCTACCTCACCGCTGATGGCAGCCTCCTGGCCTATCTCCATCCCACGACCAGTATCTTCGACGCCGACTATCTCGATGAGTATGTACTGGCGTCCAAACGTGTCGACCCGGAAGCCACAGGCTTCCCAGTGGTCTACCGGCGCATGTCCGGGCGCATCGCCAGCGGCTTCAACCGGGCGGTGATGGGCGGTGGCATCCTCGTGATGCTGGTGCTTCTGCTGGACAACCGCAGCCTGCGCGACACGTTCCTGGCCGGACTGCCGCTGGCCATGGGTATCACCTGGATGCTGGGCGGCATGCGCCTGCTGGGCTTGTCCTACAATTTTGCCAACCTGGTGGCGGTGCCACTGATCATCGGCGTGGGCATTGATAACGGCGTGCACATCATGCACCGCTGGCGCCTGGAAGGCCAACTGGGGATGGATGTCGTCCTGCGGCGCACGGTGCGCGCCATTCTCATCTCATCCCTGACCACCATGGTCGGCTTCGGCAGCCTCGCCCTGGCCTCTCATCGCGGCATGGCGAGCCTGGGGTTGCTGCTCATCCTCGGGGTCGGCGCCTGCCTGCTGACGTCAACGCTGGTGCTGCCCAATCTGATCCTGGCTCTGGGTATAACGCCCGGCGCTGAACGGCGCAGCTCGCTAGAATCCTGACATGAAACGAATGCCATCATGGTTCCTCTCGGCGCTCATCGCCGGGTTGGCGGCCGGCAGCGCAGGCACGCCGTCCAAGGCGGGAGAAGCACTTCTGACTCTGGTCATCTGCGCACCCGGTTACCCCGGCAGCACCGCCGACGCCCAACCCACCATGGATCGGTTCGCCGCTCAGGTGAGCGCCCTGGCGGGCTGGCCGGACGGGCACCTGCAGGCCATTTATTACGAGACCGAAGCGGCGGGACTGGCACGCATGCGCGAAGCCGATGCCGTCCTGGCCATGGTGCCGTTGCCCTTCTTCGTCCGCCATGCTGCCGACCTGAAGATGCGCCCCATTCTCTCGGTGGAACCGGAGAGTGGCAGGGAAGAAGTCTGGAGCCTGGTGGCTCGCGGGGGCCTCATCCATGAGGCGGCCGATCTGGCGGGCTGGGAGGTTCTGGGGCAGCCGTGCTACGCGCCCAGACTGGTCCGCGGTCCGATCCTCGGGACCTGGGGTGAGGTTCCCGCCGACGTCCGTTTCAGCTTCGCGCCCCGTGTGCTCTCAGCCGTCCGCCGGGCGGCCACGGAAGAACGGACTGCCGTCCTGCTGAATCGCGCTCAGACCAAGGCCCTGGCGGCGCTCCCCTTCGCAGCCGACCTGGAAGTCGTCTCCCGTTCCGAGCCTCTGCCGGCGACTCTCATCTGTTCCCTCGGCGAACGTGCGGTTGCCGACGACCTGAACAGACTGGAAGCGGCCCTGCGCTCTCTTCACGAGCAGGACGAAGGGCGCGCCGTGCTGGCGGACGCCCGCATGAAACGGTTCCGTCCCCTTGATGAGAAGGGGATGCAGCGGGTCCACGAGCTCCTGGCGGCTCTTCCTGTGGGCCGCTGAGTGAATTCGTGGCGACCGGGCCGGGCGATCCGGGCCGGTGTGGTTCTGCTGCTGGCCGCCCATACTCTGGGCTGCGCCACCGCCCTGCATGAGCCACCGCCTCTCGCCGAGATGGCGGGCACACGCCAGGTGCCGAACAATGCCGGCGCCGCGGCCCTGCAAACCGAAGCCGAGGATCTGTTCCACCGCCGCGATCTCGAATCGGCCCGTGCGGCGGCGCGCCTGCAGTTGCAGGCCGGCCTCAACGAGACCGCGCGCAGGGAGTCGTTGGTCGCGGCAGCGCGCATCCTGGTCTGGATCACCGACCATGACCCGGATGCCGACGTGCGTGCGGCCGCGGCCGTCCAGGCGGTGGATGCCGCCATCTGGTGCCGGCGCACAGCACCCCGGGACGCAGCCTGCGACTACTGGTTGGGAGCGGCACTGGGCGTGCAGGCCCGGGAACGGCGCCGCACGGGGTACAGCGCCCTGCCGGAAGTTGAGGCGGCCTTCCAGCGCGTCGCAGCAGCGGCTCCCGACCTGGATCACGCAACCGGTGAGCGCTCCCTGGCGTTTCTTTACCTGCGGGCACCCGGCTGGCCCACCGGCCCTGGCGACCCGGATCTGGGCCTGGTGCATGCCCGGGCCGCAGTTGCGCGCTACCCGGACTACCCGCCCAACCTCCTGGTCCTGGCAGAGGCCCTGAAGAAAACCGGCGATGGTGAAGCGTCGCAGGCAACCTGGCAGCAGGCGGTGGCTGCGGCTCGGCAGGCCATGGCCGCAGGCGACCCGGACGGACCTGAATGGCTTGCCGACGCCGAAAAGGGCCTCGCCGACCCGGGACAGCCCTGAATCCCAGTCCGGGCAAGGATCTTCACGATTTGTGACATGATAGCGGACACAAATTAGAGGGGTGAGGGATGAATCCAAGACCGCGACACGCGTCTGCACAGATGATGCTGGTGTTCGCCACGGCTCTGCTGGCGACCGCTCCACTCTTCGCAACGGAGGGACCCACTCCTCCCGCTGCCGGCCACGGGCCCGATCTGCGCCGTGGTCACTGGCTCCTGGTGGAACAGGCAACTCCCCTGCCCGCCGACGTCCTCAAACCCGGCGGCCGCACCCGCTGGGACCTGACCTCCCTGACCCAGGGCACTCAGTTTGAAGAGACCCTGCGCAGCACCGATGCCGCGGTCTCGCTGCTGCGGGACACCGGCGACCTGAAGGGGCGTCTGGCGCACCGGGTCAGCCTGTCGGCAGCCGACCAGGGCGACGGCGCCGCCCGCTGGCTCTTCCCCGACCGTTTCCCCGAGCAGTTGCGCATGGGCACGCACCAGGAATTGACCCTGACCGAGACGCTGGACGGGCGAACCCGGCGTCTCTGGATTCAATCCGTGATCGTGGGTGTGGGCTGGCTCGATCTGCCCGGCGGCCCCCGGGAAGTTGTGCTGCAACGAGCCGTTGTTCAGGAAGAGCCCGTCGGCGGCGGGCGGCCATCAAGCCGCATCCTCTACCGCTGGATCGATGCCCGTGCCGGCCTGGTGGCCTGGCATGACGGCAGCACCACCGCCATCCTGGTTCAACCCCTGGCCGGTGTCACAGCCCTCCGACTGCACGTGGACGAGATCGAAGCGTCACCGTTCGCCCGGGTTACCTACGGCTTTGATCTAGCCCGCAGCAGCGACGAGGTGCCCATCACCGCCCAGGTTTCCGACCTGGCGGCCGGACTGGCCCCAGGCGCTACCGTGGGCGACCTCATCGCCATGGACTTCTGGGATTTCTCGGTGGTGACCGGCGGTGACGTGACCATGACCCATATCACCGACCAGGTGACCGAGGCGGAGACGTGCAACTTCGATGAGTGCGGCTACACCCTGCCGGGCGTCAATCTGGAACGGGAAGACCGGGAAGTCCTGGGCGATCCCAACAATCCCGGCCTGGTCACCGACACCATCATCAGCCATCAGATCACCGAGACCGAGTTGCGCTTCGCCGACCCCAACAATCCCACCGTGGCCACCGACACCACCACCTGGCTACGCGCCGCCACTCAGAACGAGGGCCGCAATTCGATAGGGGGCCTTTTTGCCACCAACGGCGAGAACCGCATCTGCTATGCAAGCGAGGGCGGCACCACCCGCACGCCGGTCCCGCTGTGGCGTTATCCCAACCAGGACGCCGGCGGCTGGTACCTGCAGGCCGGCGATCCCCGCTTCTCCAGCGGCATCTTTCAATGCGAACAGAACATCAATAACGAGAACTGCGGCGGCGGCGGACTCTTCTCGAACCTGCGCGTGGCCGGTACCACAACCGGGCAGGACTGCCCCTACAGCGGCACCCAGTACGGTGAAGTCGTCAAGGATGGCGTGGTCAAGATGCCCTCGGGTCATA
>SMYD01000189.1 GCA_004356015.1 Acidobacteriota bacterium
AGCCCAAGGACTGATGTGCTGATGAGTTTGAGGTATGATGATCCGGTTGTTTGGCTTCAGCTACATCATCGACGCTCGAAAGGGGAGAAGGAGAAATGGACCACCTTCCGGATCAACTTCCCCATGCCGAGCAGCCGCTGGCGATAGGTTTCTGGATATACTCCGCGGGCAGGTCTGACGCAATCAACAACGAAAGGGGACCAGGACATGTCGGACAGATCTACCATGAGGAAGCGCCAGGGCCAGAATATAATGCGCACCTGGGTAGGAATGGCGGGCGATAAAAAGGAGGCTATCGTGAAGACACACATCGCTGTTTTCCTTGCGGCCGGGATGCTCCTCGGGTCCACGGCTCTGCTGGTGGCTGAAGAGTCCAAGAAGGAGAAGAAAGCGGAGAAGAAGGAGGCGAAGGCGGAGGAGAACCGCTCCGAGATCGATGCCATGGCGAAAGCAACCTTGGAGGAGTTGTTCGAGAAGAACGCGGACTCCAAGGAGAATTACGACAAGGCATATGGTTACGCGGTCTTCGCCGAGACAGAGGCAAAGCTGATGCTGTCCACCAGCAACGGCCGCGGTGTCGCGAGGAAGAAAGACGGAGGCGAGCCCATCTACATGCGAATGGCGTCCGCCGGTGTGGGCGTGGGATTTGGAGTGCAGAGAGTCCGCGTTGTTTTCCTCTTCGAGACGCAGAAGCGCTTCGACAGCTTCGTGACCAAAGGCTGGGATGGAGACGCCTCGGCCAGCGCCGCAGCGGGCACTGCAGGCGCAAACGTGAAAGCCAGCTTCACGGACGGTATGGTGACCTACCAGTTCACCAAGGCCGGCCTCATCGCCCAGGCCGGCCTCAAGGGCACGAAGATCTGGAAGCCCGATAAGCTCAACGAATCCGACGACGACTAGCTCAGGCGTGCGGAGAAGGAAGGAGCGGCCGCCGGGAGGGGCTGGCCCCGCTCTCAGTCCTCCGCCCAGCTCGGCAAGCCGCTGGGTGCGCTGACCGAGAACGGCGCATTCAATGCATCCAGGACGCTCTGGTCCCGATCATAGACGTCCTGGAGGAACCGAGCCGGGCCCTCCTCCTCCACCGCCAGCGTCCAATAGAGCAGCAGGACGGGCAGCGGCTCGCTGAGAGACACCGTCTTTGTCTCTTCGGCCTCCACCGTGGCCTGGATCTTCTCCGCATGCCAACCCTCCTGATCCTCGAGGAGCAAGCGGGCGAACTCCATGGGGTTCTCGATGCGGATGCAGCCGGAGCTGAAGGTGCGCACGTCACGGTCGAAATATTCACGATGCGGCGTATCGTGCAGAAACACGAAATGGGGATTGGGGAAGATGAATTTTACCAGGCCCAGTGCGTTGTGCGGCCCGGGAGCCTGGCGGATGGAGTAGCGGAAGTCCTGCCAATCCACGGTGGCCGGATCGATCTCCTTGCCGCCGGAATCGATGACATGCATGTTGTGGTCTGCAAGGTAGCCCGGGTTCTTCCTGACCTGGGGGAGGATGTCCTTCTTCAGGAGCCCCGGCGGCACGGTCCAGGTGGGATTGAAAACCAGGTATTTCATCGGGGCGGTGAAGACCGGCGACTTGCGGTAGAGCTTGCCCACCTGTGCCCGGGTAGTCCATACGATCTCGCCGTTGCGGACCAGCATGGCCTTGAAGCCCGCAATGTTCACCAGGACGAAATTCTCCACGCCGGTCATTCCTCCGAGGACCCAGCGGCCGCGTTCGAGGTTCACCCGGATCTGGTCGAGGCGTTGCTCCACGGTCACGTTCAACTCGGTCAGTGTTTGCGGTCCCACCACGGCGTCGTCATCCAGATCGTGCTGCACCTGGAACGCCTTCACAGCCTGCTCCAGGTTCTCGTCGAAACGAACACCGTCTTGGATGGCCGGATCCAGCAGCCCGGTGGCGGCGAGCCGCCGTCGCAGCTCCACCACACGTGCACCTTCGCTTCCCGGCTTGAGTGTTTCGCCGGCGGACACGGCGGGCCAGCCGCCGTTCTTCTGATAGCCGTGGTACTCCGCCAGAACCTGCTTCATGCGCTCGTAGTAGCGGCCGCGGTCCACCCATTTACCCAGAAACGCGGCCAGAGAGGGCGAGTCGATGGCCTGCTGGATGGCCACAGCGGGATCCATGCCGCCCATGTCGCGGCTGAGGTTCCAGTCGCCGTCGAGCTGCTGGGGGTTCACCTTGCCGAACAGGTGGTGGTAGCCGTAGCGAGTCAGGGCGTCGGTGAGCAGGATGTCGTGGTCCGCCGGGGAAATGGTCCGGGAACCTTGCAGGCGCTTCAGTGTCGAGAAGTGGTAGTCCTCGGGGTCCAGGCCCTCGGCCGGGGCGGTGGCCAGGAGTTCCAGAAGCTCCTCGATTCGCTCGGGCCGGGTCCAGGCGCGTGTGAAGCCCCGGGCCTCGTAGAATGCCGGAATCAGGTGGATCGCGGCGATGGGCGCCGCGTCAATCTCCAGCCGGCCCGTGTGGCGCAGGTGCTCGACGCGCTCCACGATCTGCGCATCCATGGCAAGCAGGGCGTCCGGCCCCGCGGCGCCCAGGAACAACGCAAGCGAAAGAAAATAGAGGGCTGTGCGGTTGGCCGTCAGGTGCGATCTGCGGATTCCCACCGGCCCCTGTGCTAGCATCCCCGGTCCGAGGTGAACTTTGAAGAGGAACTTGCGTCTCATGTTTGCTCCCACCCGTTACTTGTCTCTGCTGAGCCTGCTGTTGTTGCCGTGGGGGATCGATGCGTCCGCCTCCGGCGACCGCCTGCTGTCCTTCCTGCACACCCATACCAACCAGCGCATCACCGTGACCTACTACTGCGACGGAGCCTATGTCCCCGAGGCGCTGGAGGAACTGAACCGGTTCCTGTTCGACTTCCGCACCGGAGACGTGGTCGACATGGATCCGGAGCTGTTCGACATTCTCCACTCCCTGCAGAAGACCACCGGAAGCACCGGCACGTTCGAGGTCATCTCGGCCTACCGCTCGCCGGAGACCAACGAGATGCTGCGGCGGCGCAGTTCCGGAGTGGCCAAGCGCAGCCAGCACCTGCTGGGCAAGGCCATCGACGTCCGGCTCACGGACGTGGATACCCGCATCCTGCGGGACGTGGCCCTGTCCATGGAGTCGGGCGGTGTGGGCTACTACCCACGCTCGAACTTCATCCATGTGGACACCGGGCGCGTCCGGCGCTGGTAACCGCCCACTCGCTGACAGTCTGCCTGGGGGAGATCCTATCACTTCGGCCATAGAACGCCTATGGCGTCCACCGACTGCCGATTCCTTCCATTTCCCTCGACGTTCTGGCATGGTGGGCGGATGATCGCCTGCCTCTTCTTCGTGCGACCATGACCAGGCCGGCAGCTCGAACGCTGAGACCGGTCCATGTGTCGCTTGCCAACGGAATGATCGTCTCCTGCCTTCAGAAGCATGAGGTGCCATTGGTCAGCCTGGAGATCGAAAGCTACTTCAGCAACGGCGTTCAATTGAACCCGGGTGACACGGTCTTCGACGTCGGTGCAAACATCGGCTTGTTCAGCCTGGCCGCATACGCGCGCTGCATGAACAACCTTCGCGTCTACGCCTTCGAGCCCGTGAAGCCGATCTTCGATCTACTGTGCGCGAACATCGAGCACAACACCTCGACGGGAATGATCGAACCCCTCGGCTTCGGGCTTTCCAGCAGCGCGAAGGCTCTGCCATTCTCCTTCTACCCCGGGGCCCCTGTGCTTTCCACTGCGTATCCGGATGAAGCGGCCGACATTCTTACGATCAAAGGGACCGTTCAGAACAGCATCATGTATCTCGACGAGGCGCCCAGAGCGTTGCGCTGGATGCGCTGGATACCGGCCTTCATTCGTTCCCCGATCCTTGATCTCGCGTTGAAGAGAACTCTCCGCGGCGAGAACATCACCTGTCAGATGCAGACGATGTCGCAGTTCATCCGCGAACGCGAGATCGAGCGCATCGATTTCCTGAAGATCGACGTCGAGAAGGCGGAGATGGATGTACTGCGGGGCATCGACATCGATGATTGGGGAAAGATCCGGCAGATGGTGATCGAGGTGCATGACTTCGATGACCGGCTGAGCACCATCACCGCCCTGCTGCGGCGGCACGGGCTCACCAGGATCACAGTGGAGCAGCCCGTTACCAATGCGAGTTCCAACATCTACACCGTCTTTGCCATGAGGCAGTGATGCCCTCCCGGTAGCTCTGCCGATGTCACCCGGCTGCCGGTGCGAGCCCCATGAACTCCAGCATGCGCCGCTCCATGTACGCGTGGAACGGATTCCAGTGCACCCGGAGCATCTGCGTCGGTGAGATCTGCAGCACCCCGCGCTCGCCTCGCGCCACCAGGGTGCCGATCTGGATTCCAGGGCTCTTCACGGTGTCCATGCCGCCATAGACGGGATCGTCCGGCGGGAACGGCAACGCGATATGCGACAGGGAATACAGGGTGCATGGCCACGCGAGGCCTAGCGGTGACTCCGAGATCTCCGCCTCACCGACCTTGCGTCGACGAATCATGACCTTCGGGCTTGTCTCGTTCTCGTTGGTGATGACGGAGAGTGTGAACGGCAGGTCGTGCTCGGCGAACAGACCCTCGATGGCCACCTTCGGGTCGTCCTTGAGCAATTCCTGGACGACGGCGAGGCGGTTGACGTCGATGATCACCAGCTCGTGCCCGTCCGGCGGGAGCCGCTTGAACAGGCCCTGGATCAGTGCCCGCACCGACACCGTCGCGTCCACTGCCGATTGGAACGCCAGAACTCGCGGAAACTGCTGCAGGTCACCGGTTCTGGCGAGCACCGTCATCCTGCGTTGGATCTCACGGGTCAGGCGATAGGCCTGTCTTCCGGCATTGAGCGCGAACGAGGTGTACTTGAAGGGGTCATACTCCACGTTGATGGAGTTCCAGCTCAGCTTGCGCAGCCCGAGTACACGGCCCAGGCGCTCCTGCCACGCCGCCAGAGCGGCCAGCCTCGTGATGCCGATCTCCGGCGACATGAGGAACAGGCCGTCCGCCACCGGCAGCATCTCGTCCTGGAGCGATGACAACGCGTAATGGACCGCGAGGGCGCCTCCGTTCGAGTAGCCCACGATGTAGAGAGGCTGGTCGCCGGTGACCTGACGCAGGTGGCGCATGGCCAGCTCCACTGACTCCGCCATGTCCTCCCACTCGACGCGCAGCAGCCCCGAGGGCGCCGTCCCGTGCCCCGGGATACGCAGTCCCACCGCCGTGGCGCCGTGTTGCTGGAGTGTTTGCGCCAGCGTGCGTACGCTGTACGGCGAATCGGACATGCCGTGCAGGAGCAGCACGCCTGCCCGGGGATCTGCTGCCGCCAGCTCGAAGCTCCGGTTCCAGTTCTTCGGCCAGCGTGATGGATCGGCCAGACTGCCGCGGCGGTAGCGGTTGACCATGCCCTGATGGTCGCTGGCATGCCTCCCGTATATCTCTTCCTCGAGCTGCGCGAACAGGCGATCCTCGAGGGCGCGATAGTCGTCGAAGCTCTCAACAGCGTTGCCGCGCTCGAACTCCGTGTCCAGATGCGTGGTGTGCCAGATCTCGAGGTCGGGTCGCCGCTCCAGCATCACGACGAAGAGCGTGACCAGGGTGACGACCGCGCCGAGGCTGCCGTACACGAGGAAACGCATCGCACGCCGAAGGGCGCCCGTTGCGAGCCGCGTGATCAGCCTGCTCTGGGCGTCAGCCATGGGCTGATGGTATCAGGCGTGCTTCTTCAAGAACAGCACACGAAGCGCTCAGAACCGGAGCTC
>SMYD01000190.1 GCA_004356015.1 Acidobacteriota bacterium
GCCCCGGCCAGGTCGCCGGCGTCGTGGCGCAGGCGCGCCGTTTCCAGCCATGACCAGCCCAGCTCACGGGCGGACTCTTCGCTGCCGGGGCCGGCGACCGGGGCGGTTGCCGTCTCGAGGCTGCCGCCGTCGTCCGCATCGGCGGCGGCGCGCGCCAGGGCAAGGCGGTGGCGGGCTGTCTCGGCGCGCCGCGCCTCGCGACGCAAGGTGGTCTGCAGGGCCAGCAGGTCGGTGCGGGTGGCATCGCTGAGCCCGGGCAGGGTGAGGGCCTGGTCCAGCAGGTCATCGGCTTCCTGGTAACGGCCCTCCCGCCGAGCCAGTTCGGCCAGCCCCCGCCGCGGCTCGAAGCGCTGCGGTCCCAGGAGAAGGGCGGTCTCGTACTGCTTCCTGGCCTGGATGCGATCTTCCCAGGCGGCCAGCAGATCGCCCATGGCGATGTGGGGCTCGGGGTCTTCAGGCTTCAGCTCGGCCGACTTGGCCAGCAGCGAGGCCGCCTGGGTGCGCAGTCCCAGGCGGCCGTAGGCGATGCCCAGGTAGAGGTATCCCTTGGCGAAGCCGGGCTGGAAATGAATCGCCTCCTGGAAGAGTGCGATGGCATCGTCCACGCGCTCCTGGCGGTGGTAGAGGGCGCCCAGGTGGACGTAGGGGTCGGGGTAGCCGCGGTTGGCGTCGATGGCGCGCCGGTAACTGATGATGGCCGCATCCTCGTCTCCCCGGGCCTCGGCCAGCCGCCCCATCCCGTCCAGGGCGGGGGAGTAGGTGGCCTGGCGGTTGAGGGCGGTCTGGAACCAGGTGCGGGCTTCGTCGGGGTCGCCCTGTCCCAGGGCCACGTCGCCCAGGGCCACGTAGGACGGCAGGTAGCGCGGGTCGAGGTGGGTGGTGATCTCCAGCACCCGGTGTGCCTCGGTATAGCGGCGCAGATCGCGATACGCCAGGCCCAGGTAGAAGTGGGCGAAGAAGTCATTGAGATTGATGTCGATGGCGGCGGACAGCTTTTCCACCGCCTCGCCGACGCGGCCATCCTGGTAGGCGCGGACGCCGTCGTTCTTGTATTCGCCGGCGAGCTTGCGGGCCTCCTGGGCGGTGTAGGCGGTGGCGGGCGCGGGCAGCAGGATGGCTGCCAGCAGGGTCGCCAGGCTAACCCAGGTGGTCGCGCAACTCCGCGGCCACCTCCTCGGCGATGCGGCGGATCTCATCGGCATCGTTTCCTTCGGTCATGACGCGGGCCAGGGACTCGGTGCCACTGTAGCGCACCAGCACGCGCCCGCGACTGCCCATTTCTTCGCTGGCGCGACGGATGACCCGCGCCAGGACAGGATGCTCGCTGAGCACCGGTTTGCTCTTCACGGGCACGTTGAGAAGAATTTGAGGACATGGCGTGATGCCGGCCACCAGCTCCGACAGTTTCCTGCCGCTGGTGCGCCAGACATCCAGCAGGCGCAGGCCGGTGAGCAGGCCGTCGCCGGTGGTGGCCCGGTCGCGAAAGATGATGTGCCCCGATTGTTCCCCTCCCAGGACGTGATCGCCCCGTACCATCTCTTCCAGGACGTACTTGTCGCCCACGTCGGTGCGCAGCAGCGTGATGCCCTCTTCGCGGAAGCTCTGCTCGAGCCACAGGTTGCTCATGACAGTGGCCACCACCGTGTTGTTGCGCAGCTTTCCCCGCCGCTGCAGGTGCAGCCCGGTCAGGTAGAGGATGAAATCCCCGTCCAGCAGGCGGCCGCTGTCGTCCACCACCAGGCAACGGTCGGCGTCGCCGTCCAGGGCCAGGCCGGCATCGGCCTCGAATTCGCGCACCGCCTTGATGAGCACGTCGGGGTGCAGCGAGCCGCAGTCCTTGTTGATGTTGCGGCCGTCGGGATTGTTGTTCAGGAAGCGCACCTCGACGCCCAGCTCGTTGAAGATGTGAGGCGCCACGTCCACGGCGGCGCCGTTGGCGCAGTCCACCACCAGCCGCACACCCTTGAGGTCGCTGCCGACACGGGCGGCCTCCAGCAGATGATGGACGTAATGATCCGCCAGGCTGGCGTCGGCGTCGGCCGGGGGAAAGACCGGCGAGGCGCCGTTGCCGTCGTGGGCCGAACTGTCCATGAGGCTGGTGCCGCCGGCGATGATGTCCGTGTCCAGGAGGCTTGATTCGATGATCGCCTCGTCGGCGTCGGACATCTTGGTGCCGTCGCCCGAGAAGATCTTGATGCCGTTGTCGGTGAACGGGTTGTGAGAGGCCGAGATGACCACGCCGGCGTCAAAGCCGTCCTGGCAGGTCAGGCGGGCGATGCCGGGAGTGGGCAGCACACCGGCCACCGCGGCCTCACCGCCCTCGCGGTGGATCCCCGCCACCATGGCCGCGCAGAGCGGCGCGCTCGATTCGCGGGTGTCGTAGCCGATGACCACGCGGCCCAGGCCGCCCCGCCGGGTGAGCAGACGGGTGAGGGCGCCCCCCAGCCGGTAGACGGTGGCCGTGTCCAGCGGAAAGATGCCCACGGCACCGCGAATGCCGTCGGTGCCGAACAACCGTTTCCCCATCAATCCCCCCCTGACCAGGAAACCCTGATTGTAGCGGGTACGGTGACGGTCAGGGTCAGCGGCTGCACATCCAGGGCTTGCGGGTCGGCCGCACGCACGGCCAGGTCCCCCGCCGCCAGGTCGAGATCCTGGCCGCTGCGGCCGGCCAGATCCACCACCACCACCAGGTCGGCGGCTGTGAGCCGCTCGATCTGCACGCGGGGCCCCTGTGCGTGCACCGTGACGGTGGCCGGTTGCATTCTGAGCCGGGGTGAGGCGCTGTCTGCGGTGACTCCCGCCGGCACGCCGGCGGCCAGAATTCTCACTCCCTGCAGGGTGATCTCGCCCTGTATGGGCCGGATGCGCACGACCACCTCCACCTGTGTGTCGGGGCTCACCAGGTGCACCTGAGGCACCACCGGCAGCGACTTGAGCTCCAGGCGAAGGGTGTCGCGGGCATTCTTGATGGAGATGGAAGCGGTGAAGAGGGAATCGAGCTTGTTGATGACCGACTCGGGCCCTTCCACCACCACCCGGGCCGGCACCACCGAGGTGCCGACGACTTCGAACCCGGCGGCCGGTTCGCCCCGGAGGTTCACCACCACAGGAACCTCTTTATTGACTCGATTTTCCAGGGTGATCTGAAACGACGAGGGACTCAGGCGATCCACGGCGACCCCCGGGGGCCTGCGCACCATGGAAGCGTCCAGGAGAATTGTGTGGATGCCCGGGCCCAGCGGCTGGTCCTTCAGGTTGACCTCCAG
Organism: Acidobacteriota bacterium; assembly: GCA_004356015.1. GTDB lineage: Bacteria > Acidobacteriota > Polarisedimenticolia > SMYD01 > SMYD01 > SMYD01. Next base: position 3,270 of record SMYD01000190.1, read on the forward strand.
GTTGACCTTCTGTGGCGACAGGTTGACCAGGGACGATTCGGGGCCGCGCAGGCGCACGTCGATGTCGGGCGGTTGCTCGCCCACCATCTCCAGGGTGTCGGGGATGCCCGACAGATCCACCACCACCTTCAGGTCCTTGTGGATGTCGCCCAGGTTGTGGACGTAGACCCACGCAGCCAGGGCCAGAAAAATGGCGGTCAGCTTGAGGCCCAGATTGGTCCTAAGATCCATCGGTGCCTCCGCGGGTGCCGGCGGTGGCCGAAGAGGGCGCGGCGCCGGCGGGTGATTCTGTCTTGCCGGACGCCCCGGCAGGCGCCCCGCTGATGGCCGGGGACGACAGGGTGGTCGTGGCGCTGTCGGTGCTCCGGATCGCGCGGGTTCGTGTGCCGCGGCGCTTGATCACCGACTCGAGAGCCCGCGTGAGGCGGCGCCTCAGGTCGGGTTTTTCAAGGGCGTCGTAGATGACGCCGTCGATGGCCAGCGAGACGCTGCCCTGCTCTTCGCTGATGATGATGGACACGGCGTCGGTCTCTTCGGTGATGCCGATGGCGGCCCGGTGGCGGGTGCCGTACTGGGTCGAGAGGGCCGCGTGGGAAGTGAGGGGCAGGAAGCACGATGCTGCCTTGAGGCGCCCCTCGCCGACGATGAGGGCGCCGTCGTGCAGCGGCGTGTAGGGCGAGAAGATGTTGACGATGAGATCGTAGGAGATCTTGGCGTCCAGGATGATGCCGCTCTCGGTCCAGTTGCGCAGGCCCTGCTCGCGCTCGATGACGATGAGGCCGCCGATCTTGCGCGCCGCCAGGGCGTAGGCCGCCGACACCACCAGGCTGATGCGCACGTCTCCCTCCTGCTGGCCCATGTAGCGGCTGAAGGGATTGGCGCCGAAGCCGGTGAGAGCGCGGCGGATGGTGTTCTGGAAGACCACCACGATGGCGAACGGCACGTACAGGAGCAGCGGCAGCATGATGCGGTGGATGGTCTCGAAGCCGAGAAACTGGGGCCCGGTGATCCAGTAGACGAACGCCAGGCCGATGAGGCCGTACACCATCTGCACGGCGCGGGTGCCCTTGATGAGCAGCAGCAGGCGGTAGAAGACAAACGCCAGGACCAGGACTTCAAACGTATCCTTGAGGCGGAAGTCGCCCAGGTTGAGAAACTCGACCACCGACTGGATCACGCCGTCTCTCCGGGAGCGCCGGCGCCGCGCAGGGCGTCCAGCAGGCCGGCCACCTGGCGGCAGGCCGCAACGTCATGGGTGCGCAGAACGTGGGCGCCGCCCAGGGCCGCCGCCGCCTCGGCCGCCAGGGACCCTTCCAGGCGTCCATCCACCGGACGTTCCAGCACATGGCCGATGAACGATTTGCGCGACACGCCCACCACCAGCGGCCGGTCCAGGGCGGTGAACTCATGCAGGTGCGCCAGGATCTCCATGCTCTGGGCGGCTGTCTTGGCAAAGCCGATGCCCGGGTCCATGAGCAGCGCGTCGGCCGGCATGCCGGCGTCGCAGGCACGCTCGAGGGCGGCGGCGAGCTCATCCATGACGCCACGGGTGACGCCCCGTGGATAATCGGTCAGGGTGCCCATGGTGGCCGGCGTGCCCCGGGAGTGCATGAGAATCAGGGCCGCGCCACGAGCCGCCGTCAGGCGCGCCAGGTCATCGCCGTGGCGCAGCATGGAGACATCGTTGATGATGGCGGCGCCGGCCTCAAGAGCCATCTCGGCCACCTCGGGCTTGGCGGTGTCCACCGAGATGGGCACCCGGGTGGTGCCGGCCAGGCGGGCCAGCACGGGACGCAGGCGATCGATCTCCTCGTGCGCCGGTACTGGCTCCGCGCCGGGGCGGGTGGACTCGGCTCCCAGGTCGAGGATGTCGGCACCCTGGTCCACCAGCAGGCGGGCATGGGCCACGGCCGCCTCGGTCGTGAAGTGGCGTCCGCCGTCGGAGAACGAATCGGGGGTGACGTTGACGATTCCCATGACCAAGGTGCGCGCGCCGAACCGCAGCGTGTGCCCTTCCGGCAGGGGTACGGTGTGCGACCTGCGAACGGGAACCCACGTGCCGGTCTCACCCACCGTTGTTGCTTCTGACTGCAAGGTCGCTCCCGGTGAATCGGGCCGGACCGCCCCGGGAGCTTTCTAGCCCGGTTGCTCCACCGGTCCCGAGAGAGGCGTGTGGGCGCTCTTCTCTTTCTCGGGGCTCTTGTCGCGGGCGGCCATGCCGGTCTGATCTTCTTCGTTGCTCTTGGGCTCTGTCTTGCTGGCGAGAGGTGGCAACTCCTCGCCGCGCACCAGGATCGAAATCTGTTCCAGATCCAGAATTTCGCGCAGCAGCAGGGCCTCGGCCACGGCCACCACGGCCGGGCGGTTCTCCTCCAGCAGGGTCCGGACGCGGGCGTACTGTTCTTTGACGATGCGCTGCACCTCGCGGTCGATGCGCTGGGAGGTGTCCTCGGAGAATTCCCTGATCTGCTGGAAGTCGCGGCCCAGGAAGATCTCCTCGCTCTTGTGGCCGAAGGTCAGCGGCCCCAGTGCTTCACTCATGCCGTACTCGCAGATCATGCGGCGGGCCATGTCGGTGGACTTGATCAGGTCGGAGCCGGCGCCGGTGGTCATGTGGTCCAGGAAGAGCTCTTCGGCGATGCGTCCGCCCAGGGCCACGGCGATGCCGGCCAGGATGTACTCGCGGGTGTAGGTGTGGCGATCGTCCACCGGCAACTGCATGGTGACGCCCAGGGCCATGCCACGGGGAATGATGGTCACCTTGTGCAGGGGGTCGGCCTCCGGCAGCAGGAAAGCCGCCAGGGCGTGGCCGGCCTCGTGGTAGGCCGTGTTGCGCTTCTCTTCATCGGAGAGGATGAGGCTGCGGCGCTCGGTGCCCAGCATGACCTTGTCCTTGGCCGATTCGAAGTCGACCATGGTGACGTCCTTGCGCTCCTTGCCGGCGGCGATGAGGGCCGCCTCGTTGGCCAGGTTGGCCAGATCGGCGCCCGAGAAGCCCGGTGTGCCGCGAGCCAGCACTTCGACGTCGACATCTTTGTTGAGGGGAATCTTGCGTGTATGGACGCGCAGGATGCCCTCGCGGCCGCGGATGTCGGGAAGGCTCACCACCACGCGGCGGTCGAAGCGGCCCGGGCGCAGCAGCGCCGGGTCGAGAACGTCGGGGCGGTTGGTGGCGGCGAGGAGAATGACGCCTTCGTTGGCTTCAAAGCCGTCCATCTCCACCAGCAACTGATTGAGGGTCTGCTCGCGCTCGTCATGACCGCCGCCCAGGCCCGCGCCCCGGTGGCGGCCGACGGCGTCGATCTCGTCGATGAAGACGATGCACGGCGCGTTCTTCTTGCCCTGCTCGAAGAGGTCGCGTACCCGGGAGGCGCCCACGCCCACGAACATCTCGACAAAATCAGAGCCTGAAATCGAGAAGAACGGCACGTTGGCCTCGCCGGCGATGGCCCGGGCCAGCAGCGTCTTGCCGGTGCCCGGAGGTCCCATGAGCAGGACGCCCTTGGGGATGCGCCCGCCCAGCCGCTGGAACTTCTGCGGCTCGCGCAGAAACTCGATGATCTCGTTGAGCTCGTCCTTGGCCTCGTCGATGCCCGCGACATCGTTGAAGGTGACCTTCTTACCCTGGCCCGAGATGAGCTTGGCCTTGCTCTTGCCGAACGACATGGCCCGGTTGCCGCCGCTCTGCATCTGGCGCATGAAGAAGATCCAGACGCCGATGATGAGCAGCATGGGGGCCCAGGAGAGGAGGGTCACCAGGTAGGTGCCCTCGTCGGGGGGTTTGGAGGTGACCTCGATGCCGGCTTCCCGCATCTGTCCGGGGAGGGCCTCGTCCTTCAGGATGAAGGTCTTGAACGAGTCCTGGGTGCCGGGAGAGGCGTCCCTGAGCTTGCCGGTGATCTGGTAGCCGGATTCAGAGGGGGTGATGACCACGGAGGCGATCCGATCTTTGTCGAGAAGATCGTAGAAACGGGTCTCCTGCACCTCCAGGTCGGCGACAAATGGTCCCGAAAAGAATCGGAATACCATGTAGGCAACCAGGATGAGAACCACCCAGAGCGTGATGTTCCGTACTGTAGCGTTCATGATCACCTTCAATATATAGCATCAACTGTCACACCGCCAGATGGGAACGGCGCGCATCTGGCGGTAAAACAGAGATTTACGGCGATTTATTCGATTTCTTGCGACCCTCGTGCGGGTCCTTCCCGGCCGGTTGTTCAGGGGTCAAAGGTTCACGGTCCGCACCTTTCTGCGCCGGGTCTTCATGCTGTGGACCTGCGAATGTCAGGGTGCCTTTCCTGAGCCGCGCCACGTGGCCCCGTCCCAGGTCGACCTGCCCACCTTTGCCCGCTGCGGCCAGATCGAGAACCGCTTCCACCTGTCGCGACCCGGGCGCCCACACCGCCCCGTGAGCGGCAGAATCCCGGTTGGTCCGGTCCGCGCCGGCAGATCCCGTACGGGCCAGGAGGGGGGGCCTATCCAGCGGGGATGCGTCGGCAGCGGTCCCGGATCGTAACAACGCTCCAGTGGGCCCCGACGTTCCTTGCGAGGCGGCGATACGCACGACTCTGCGGGCGAGAGCCCGCGGTAAGGATGCCAGATGGCGGGCATCGAGATTGACGCTGTCAAGTCCAGAGAGCTCGCGCCTGGCAAGGCTTTCGAGCAGGTCATTGTCATCCTGGAGCAGGCCGGCGGCCCGTGCCAGTGTGTCCCTCGAGCCTGCCCGCAGGTCCTCCAGCAGCGGCATCAGCTCGGCTCGCACCCGGTTGCGCAGGTATCTGGGGCTTTGATTGGTGCTGTCCTCACGCCAGGAGATGTCTTGCGCGCTCAGCCATCTGCGCAGGTCGGCGCGGGGGATCTCGAGCACGGGGCGGATGATGAGGGGCGGCAGGCCGGATCTTCCTGTTGTTCGGGGTGGCCCGGCGCCTGATGACAAAGTTTCCATGGCCTTGCCCAGGCGGCGGGTCAGGCGCATACCGCCCAGGCCGCGGCTGCCGCTGCCTCTGAGCAGGTTGAGGATGGTCGTCTCGGCCTGATCATCGC
>SMYD01000014.1 GCA_004356015.1 Acidobacteriota bacterium
ACAAGGCGGCCTGCAACCAGTGCCATCTGGGAGAAAACTTCACCGACAGCCTGTTCCACAACCTGGGGGTGGGTTTTGACGCCGGCACAGGCAAGTTTGCCGATCAAGGGCGCGCGGCCATCAGCGGCAACGACGAGGACCTGGGCGCCTTCAAGACCCCCGGCCTGAGAGATCTCACCAGGCGGGCCCCGTACATGCACGATGGCTCCCACGCCACCTTGCGCGAAATCGTGTTGCTCTACAACAGAGGTGGCAACCCCAATCCTGCCCTCTCCCCCAAGATCCAACCTCTTGCCCTCAGCGACGAAGAGGTGGCTGTCCTCGTCGCATTCATGGAAGCCCTGGATGGCGAGGGGTACGCGGATACAGCGCCGACCGTCTTTCCTCAATAGAATCGGTCGCGTAGAAATCAAGGATTTTCTGCCGGTCCTATGGACGGCAGCGCCACCGTCGCATGCGGGCGGACGTCTTCCAGGGCGGCCGCCCACAGGGAAGACTACTGGACTGTTACTGCCACTATGTTAAATTCTGGATGGGCCTCGGAGACAAACCTGCTGATGAAAAGATCGCTCGCAGTCACAATTGTGCTTTTTGCCTGCTTGACCGGTTGCGTCTACAAATACCAATGTCCTGTGCCCGCGCCTATCGGGAGACTCGACGGAAGCACGATCTCTTCCGCCTCCCTGACGGAGAGCATTGAAGAACTGACGCATGCCGCCAACGTACAGGGTTTGACCGTGACCATCTTCAACGAATCCGGGACGGTGTATTCACAAGCCTTCGGCTTCGCAAATCTCCCTGAAGGAAAACCGCTTCAAATCAGTACCGAGATGTACGGTGCCTCGCTCAGCAAGCCTGTCTTCGCCGTGCTGGTCATGAAACTTGTCGAACAGAGCGTGCTCGATCTGGATACTCCATTACAGAAGTACGTCGACGAACCGCTGTGCAAAAATCGGGGCAAGGAATGGCATCAGGACCTGAGCGACTTGTGCGACGACCCGCGCTATGAAAAAATCACCGCCCGCATGAGCCTCAGCCACACCAGCGGCCTGCCCGGCTGGCGCTGGTTCGAGCCGGATCAAAAACTGCGCATTCATTTCGAACCGGGGGAGCGCTACAACTACTCCGGCGAAGGAATGACCTTTCTGCAGATCGTGCTGGAGAAACTCACCGGAAAGAATCTCGAGGAATTGATGCATGAACATATCTTCGCGCCGTACGGAATGACGACCTCCAGTTATACCTGGCAGGAACGCTTCGAAACCGACTACGCAGTCGGTCATGACAAAGACGGGGACGTGTACCCCAGGGACAAGGACAACGCTCCCCGTGCCCCGAGCACTCTCGAAACCACGACCGTCGATCTCACACGGTTCATGGAAGCGGTCCTGCGTGGAGACGGCCTCAGCCAACAATCATGGAAGGAGATGTTCTCCCCGCAGATCCGCATCCGCACCCGAACACAGTTCGGTCCCGGCGCGTCGGAAGAGTCAACTGCGAACGACGACATCGAGTTGAGTTACGGATTGGGATGGGGGCTTCTTCGCACGCCTCATGGTTGGGGCGCGTTCAAAGAGGGCCACGGCGATGGCTTCCAGCACTACGTGATCCTGTTCCCCGAAACCGGGTTGGGAGTCATGCTTCTGAGTAACAGCGACAACGCCGAGAGTCTCTTCGATCACCTGCTGAGGGTCACCATCGCGGACAGCTACACTCCCCTTGCCTGGGAAGGCTACGTTCCGTTCGAACCCCTTTCTCGCTGATATTGGCCGAAAACCTGTCGACCACTACCCCACAGCAGGATTTCCGAAGATCTGCTCTAAGCCGGCGCGCTGCAGGCCGGGTCATTGACACAGTCCGCATCGTCACAATCAACAGCGCCGTCCAGGTCGTTATCCATACCGTCGTCGCAGATCTCCACAAACGAATCACATGCCGGAGTGAGAACGCAATCCGTATCACCGCAATCTGTCGCCCCGTCACCATCATTGTCGAAGCCGTCGCCGCAGCTTGTCTCGGGCTGCTCACAGGTCTCACCATCTGCTCCCGTCAAACCCACGCACTCGGGATCCCGGCAATCGGCCAGCATGTCGCCGTCGTTGTCCACACCGTCGTCGCAAACTTCCATGGCCGGCCCATTGCACACTGAAGTCGCCATGCAATCCTCATCGTCACAGTCGATCTTGTTATCGACGTCATTATCGAACCCGTCATCGCAGGTGACCTCGACCTCTTCGCAACGCTCGCCACTCGCGCCGAGTTCTCCAAAGCATTCCGGATCCTGGCAATCCACCAGGCTGTCACCATCATTGTCCAGGGCATCGTCGCAGATTTCAGCCTCAGGACCATCGCAGACCGGGTCTGCCGAGCAGTCGGAGTCATCACAATCCGTACTGGCATCGCCATCGTTATCCATGCCATCGTCACAGTTCATCTCGGGTTGCTCGCAGATCTCGCCTGCGGCACCTTCCTGGCCCCGGCACTCCGGATCCTGGCAATCCACCAGGTTGTCACCATCATTGTCGAACCCATCGTTACAGATCTCGGCTCCCGGCTCATCACAAACCGGATTCGACATGCAATCGGCATCGTCGCAGTCGATCATGAGGTCGCCATCATTGTCAAAGCCGTCCTCACAACTTATCTCGGGCTGCTCACAGGTCTCACCCTGCGGGCCGGTCTGACCCGCGCATTCGGGGTCCTGACAATCGACCAGATTGTCCTGGTCATTATCCACGCCGTCATCACAGAATTCCTCTTCGGGGCCGTCACACACGGAAGCCGCTGCACAGTCCATATCATCACAATCGATCTTTGTATCGGCATCGTTATCGAAGCCGTCATCGCAACTCATCTCGGGCTGTTCACACGTTTCACCGCTGGGCCCGGCAAGGCCGACGCACTCAGGGTCCTGGCAGTCCACAAGACTGTCCCCGTCGTTATCGACGGTGTCGTTGCAGACCTCTGCTGCAGAGCCATCACACGCCGGCGACGATACGCAGTCCGTATCGTCGCAGTCCCTGGCGCCGTCACCATCGTTGTCGTACCCGTCATCGCAGCTCATCTCGGGAAGTTGGCAGACCTTACCTGCAGCATCGGTCGTGCGCCGCGAATTCGCGGTGGAGGCCCGTCGCCTCTCCTGGAAAAACTGTGTGTCGAGGCTCCATAGAGAAGAACTCTGTGGAGTCCGGCGCAGCTCAAGTTCGTCGGGACCTGCCTGGCCGACACAGTCCGGATCCTGGCAATCGACCAGGCCATCCTGGTCATTATCCAGACCGTCGTTACAGATCAATTCACGATCCGAGGGAGGGCATTCCCCCAGGGTGTCGCCATGCCGCAGATGCGCCATGGCCGCGCGCCCTCCCACGCAGATGGTTTGCGGGTTGTCCGGGTTGCCGGGAGGAAAATGGCAGAGGCAGTCCTTTTCGGTGTCAGCGCTCTGCGTGGTGCGTGCTGTTCGGGCTGCCTCGACCGGCGCCACCGCGAGGCCGGCAAGACTCAGGAGACAAAGGGACACGAAGATTTTGCGCATGGGAGTTACCCTTCGGTGCGGGGCCAGCGGGCCAATTGGAGATCCTCTTCGCAGACGACCGCTGCCGGATGCCGGGCAGCGCGGACATCTTAACCGTGGGCTGCTAATTTCAGCCCAATCCTATGCCGCCGTCAAGTGCAGCGGACCTGTAGCGGGGATTCCCGGCCAAAACTCCCGGGCGCGTCTCAGAAGCCAATAAGACTATTTAATTGGGATGTCCGACTAAACTGGAATCTTTAGTGTCGCGGGTCGGGCTCACTTGCCGGTCCCGGCTGCTCGCTCGATCATGGGGCGATTCCCCTGAAGAGCGACACGCTGAGAATACAATTCCAGCGCCCGCAGGCCGCCCAACTCCGCTCCGCCGCCGGCCCGCCCCGGCCCACCGTGCTGGGACTGGGGCAGGGCAACGCCTGATCCGGGCATCTGTTCGGCCACCTTGGCGGACCCCACGTAGAGCCTGCCGGTGAACGCACCTGCCGCCGCGAGAAAACTCTCGACTTCCGCCTGATCATCCGTGAAGAGCGAGGTGACCAGGCTTCCTCCCCCACGACTCACGGCCGCAGCCACCGCCTCGGGGTCTCCCGTATAAGGAATGATCGTGGCCACCGGACCGAACACTTCCAGTTCATGAATGACCGGGTCCGAAGCATCGGGCCGCGCCTGCAACAGCACCGGCCCCATGAAGTAGCCCTTGCCGGCGGGTGCGCCCACGCCGTCGCACCGCCGACCGCTGCCGTGGACAATCTCCGCCACCTCCGCCAGCCGGGCGACGCCCTTCACCGCATCCTCAAGCTGCCCGGCCGTGGCCAGGGGACCCATGGTGACACTGCGGTCCCGGGGATTGCCGATCACTTCCTCGTTCAGTCGCTCCCCCATCACCTTGATGAACGGATCCACACTGGCCTGGGGTACGAAGATGCGGCGCACAGCCGTGCACTTCTGCCCTGTCTTCTGGGTCATCTCCCGGGCGACATCGGCAAGACAGAGGTTCCATGTCTCACTGCCCGGCTGCACATCACGCCCCAGTACGGCTGCGTTAAGACTGTCTGCCTCGATATTCACGCGCGTGCTGTTCTTGAGAAGGTTCTCTCCGCCACGCAACTTCAAAGCCGTGGCGGCCGAGCCGGTGAAGGCGAGGACATCCTGGGTACCCAGGCGGGAGAGCAGGTCGCCTGTGGGCCCGCAGATGAGAGAGATGACACCAGCGGGCAGGATACCGGCTTCCACCATGATTTCCATGCAGCGGGCCGTCAGCCACGCTGTGCTGGTTGCGGGCTTGACGATGATGGGCATGCCGGCCAGCAAGGCTGCCGCGGCCTTCTCACCGAACCCCCAGGCGGGAAAGTTGAAGGCGTTGATGAGGACGGCCGCGCCATGACGGGGCATGAGGACATGCTGCCCCCAGAAGCGCGAGGTGCGCCCAAGTTGCACGCCCTCGCCATCGGCCAGCCAGCGCCGCTCCCCCAGGTCTCTCCCCAGGGCGGCATAAAAGGCCAGGGTGCCGGTGGCTCCGTCCACGTCGAATTTCGCACCGCTGCGCGTCGTTCCGTTGTTCTCCATGGAGATGTCCAGCAACTCTTCCCGGTGCTCGTGGAGAGCTCTGGAAATGGCCTTCAGAAGAGTGCCTCGCTGAGCGAAAGTCATCGCTCTGAGGGCCGCGCCGCCTTCATCCCGGGCGTGGGCCAGAGTGGCGGCCATATCCATTCCTTGAGAAGAGGCCCGGGCCACGGCATCTTCAGTGGACGGGTTGACGAGGGTGGCGAAGCCATTCTCCGCTTCATGCCAGCGGCCGCAGACATAACTCTTCAGCGTCTTCATGTATTCGTTCCTCCCGCCGGGGGGCGCAGGCAAGCCCGAGTCAAGCATCCCCGGGCGCCGGTGAAGCCGTCATTTAAGCAGATTGGCAAGCAGCAGGACATCTCCCGGGCTGGACCGGCAGGGCGCACGCCATGTACGATAGGCACTCGAATCCACTTCTCACAGACGCCAAAGGAGCTCCACATGGCCACCATCCACCATGAGCCCGGTTCTTTCTGCTGGTTCGAGTGCGGCACCACCGATGCGGCCGCGACCACCGGCTTCTACAAGCAGCTCTTCGGCTGGAGAAGCGAGGACATCCCCATGCCGGGAGAGATGGAGGGGACCTACACCCTGCTGAAAATAGGCGACGATGACATCGCCGGGCTCTACCAGATGGCCGGGCCCATGTTCGAGGGTGTCCCCTCCCACTGGATGACCTATGTGGCGGTGGAAGACGTCGACGCCACGGCGGAACGGGCAAAATCGCTGGGCGGGACCATCACGACACCGCCCATGGATGTGCCGGGGGTGGGGCGCATTGCGTTCCTCCAGGATCCCACCGACGCCAGGATCGGCATCTTCAAGCCGGGCGAGCACCGCGGCAGCGCGCAGCTCGGCATGATTCCGGGGACGTTTGGCTGGAGCGAGCTTGCCACGCGCGACACCAAAGCGGCCGCTGCCTTCTACACCGAGCTTTTCAACTGGCGGACCAAGACCGACGACAACCCTGATATGGCCTACACCGAGTTCATGGTCGGCGACACTCCCATCGGGGGAATGATGGAGATGACGGCCCAACATGGCGATGCACCTCCCAACTGGCTGCCCTATGTCATGGTGGAGGATACGGATGCCATCGTCGGCAAGGTGGAAGAACTGGGCGGAAAGGTCATCATTCCCGGGACGGATATCCCCAAGGTGGGTCGATTCGCCGTCTTCACCGAGCCCAGCGGCGCGGTGCTTGCGGTGATCAAGCTCGAGGGAGGCCACGTCTGACCCCCGGCCTGAGGTCCTAAGCCTCCGCCCGGGGCAAAGAGTCATCCAGCAACTCGCCAAGGGAATGGGGAGCAGGCCCCACAATGACCTGGGGCCGGCCGAACAGGAAGCCCTGGACCAGGGAGATGTCCATCTCTTTGACCAACTCCAGCTCGCGCTGCTCCTCCACCCCTTCGGCGATGATTCCCGAGGTGGCATAGGCACGCACGGCATGCAACAGGATCGTGAGAAATTTCCTGAATTTTTCCGAGGAAACGGCCTGCAGGATCGTCGTGCGGTCGACCTTGACGAAATCGGGCGTGAGCATGGCCAGAAACGGCAAAGAGATGAACCCGGCCCCGAAGTCATCGATGGCGAACCTGTAGCCCTTGGCACGCCATCTCTCGGCAATCCGCAAGTTTTCATCCAGATCATGGAGGGCTTCCAGCTCAGATAATTCGATCACCACATCCGTACCGGACACGGTGGGGATAGGATCAATCTTTCCCAGCACCTCGAAATCGGCGTTGATAAAGACCCGCCTCAGCTTGAGATCCTGAGCCAGCTGCACCTGATAACTGAACATGATCTGCTTCAGTTGATTGAGTTGGCCGATGACCTTGAACTTCTGGAAGAACTCGGCCACGTTCATTTCACCCTTGGGATCTCGCGACAACGCCTCGTATCCCAGGATGTTTCCCGACGTAATATCAACAATGGGCTGGAAGACCACCTTGATGGCGTCCTGGTTCAACTCGTATTCTTCTTCTCCAATGTGCAGGTGCCGCCCGCTTTTCTTGGCGATGTACAGGGCCCGGTCGGCCGTACGGATCAGTTCGTGCTCGCTCTCGCCATGTTCGGGGTAAAGCGCCACACCGATGCTCACATCCAGATCGTAGCCAAAGGTGTCACCAGTGTGGCGTACTCCTTCCCGGATACGATGTGCCGCTCGCAATCCTCCTTCACGGGTGCTGTCAGAGAGAATCACCACAATCTCATCACCGCCCCAGCGGAACACAAGATCCGTACCCCGGGTGCTTGCCTGAATGCTTTCAGCGATGGCCTTGAGAACCAAATCGCCAACCTGATGCCCCCTGGTATCGTTGATTTCCTTGAACCGATCCATGTCGCAAAGCAGGATCACCATGATCTTCTCTTGCCGGTTGGCGCGGGCCATCTCCTCCCGCAGACGGAGACTGAAGTGACGCCGATTATAGAGATTCGTCAAGGGGTCATGAACAGCTTCTCGCTTGAGAACAGATTGATCGATAGCCGTGGCGGCATGCCCTGCCAGGACAGTGGTCATATTGATCTGGGACGAGGTGAATGAACGGCGCAGGAATCGCTTCTCTCTTCCCAGGATGATCACGCCCAGCGCCTGTCCCTGGGTCACCATGGGAAGAACCAGGACGGATGCCACCGACTGGAAAGCACCGGTCAGCAGTTCTCGTTCAGGACCTTTCGCTCTGCGCGCCAGTTCTTCCCCCTGCAGCAGAATCGGCGCATGGGTCTCGAGAGCCTCCCGGCAGACGGGCAGATCCCCCAGTTCGTAGACCGTTTCCAAACGCGGGCTCCATTCCACCTCGCCATCGCTGGAGGCAGAACGGACTTCAAGAGTCGGCTGGCCCCGGCCCAGGAGAACAACCTGACAGGTCTTGGCGGAACCAGCCTTCCCGATCTTGCAGGCGATGGAGGGGAGAAACTCCTCCATCTGTTTGCTGGAAGCCGCCATGCTGTTCATTTCAACCAGGAGATTCTTGACCGCGGCGTTCAGGGACCGGGTCTGGATCAGATAGACGCAGAACAGGCTGATGAGAACCGCCAGACCACCGAGAGTCCCGTAGAAGGCCGCCCCCGGTTCGGCCACTGCGGGAGAAAGTTCACTCCTTATAAGAGTGAACCCGGCAATCATGATGCCGCCGAACAGGAGCACAAAGCCCAGGGCCAGAAACCAGAGCTGAGAATCCCGGTATTCAGCTCTACGCAGATCCTGATTGATCCCGTTCCCCATGAGTACTCCTCGACATCGAGGGAAACCCCGCAGCGCCGCGGGACCCACCGGGCGCCACGGCGCAAGTCCCCCCTCCTGAATCTCAGGCCCCGGGAGACCGGTTGCAACCCTCCCACCCGGGAAGGCGGGAAAGACCGAATTCAATCATTTTATGGCGATAATCAACTCACCAAACAACATGGGACAGTGGTCGGCTCTCACGACAATCCCCACCGGCCTGCCTTCAAACCGGCGGCATATACTTCTCGAACCATGTCAGAATGCGGCCGGTGACATCCATGAGGAACTTGGGCTCGCGCGGCCCATGGGGTGTACGCGGGTAGACGATCATCTCCGTGGGCACTCCCCTTCTCTCGAGGCCACGGTAGAACTCCTGCCCCTGAGTGAGAGGGACACGCAGATCTCTCTGGCCATGAATCACCTGGGTCGGAGTGACAACATCCTGAATCCGGTATATGGCCGAGTGTTTCTCATAGGTCGCGTAGTCGTCCCAGAACTCGCCGCCCAGGAGACCGACCAGGTAATCTCCGATGTCTGTGGTGGTGGTCATGCTGATCAGGTTGGGAAGTCCCGCGCCCATGCTGGCCGCCTTGAAACGATGGGTACGGGTCACGGCAAACGAAGTCATGAAGCCACCATAGCTCCAGCCCATGAGAAACTGCCTGTCGGCATCCCCCACTCCCATGTCAATGACCCGGTCCATGCCGGCAAGCAGATCGCTCAGGTCGCCATAGCCCAGGTCCTTGAAGTTGGCATAACGAAAATCCTTGCCGTACCCGGTGGAGCCCCGCGGGTTGGGGCGCAGCACGGCATAACCTTTCTGGGCGAACGTCTGAATCATGTAGATGGAGGGACCGCCGGTGAACCTGCGCGTGAAGACCCCCGCCGGCCCGCCATGCACGTTCAGGATGAGGGGATACCGCTGGCCTGGGATGTAATCCACGGGATAGGTGAGCAAGCCCTCCACCGGCGTCCCATCGGGGGCTTCCCAGGTCAGAAGCTCGGTGCGGCCCATGGGAGGCTGCTGAATGCCGGCATGCAGACGGGTGATCTGGCGAGGTTCGTACTCTTGCGTCGGCGAGATGAAGACATCCCATGCCTGCTCCTCGGTCTGCCAGGTGAAGGCCATGCCATCGCCGCCGGGAGTCAGGGAAACAGAGGCCATGACGCCATCGCCGGAACTGACGTGGCGGATTTTGCGGCCCTTGAGAGGGACCGCGATGACATGGACCGTCGTCCCCAGCACCTCCTGGAGAAAAACAGACCGACTGTCCCCCGACCAGGCGAGGATCTGCACGCGACGGTTGGGTGTTTCCGCCAGCATGCGGGGTTCGCCACCGCCGGCAGGGACGACATAGAGATCGCCCAGGCCAATGGGCTCGGGGAACTGGCCGGTGGCGTTGAAGGCGACCCAGCGTCCGTCAGGCGACCAGAATGGAGTGCGCTCAACCCCGTCCCAGCTCACCAGAGGCGTGACCACACCCTCGGCCTCACAGGCAGGCACCGGATCATCACCTGACTCCTCGTCCTCGTCCCCTGATTCCTTCTGATCAAGGTCGGCGTTCATCTCCTCTTCCAGCGCCATGAGTTCCCGGACCTCCGG
>SMYD01000191.1 GCA_004356015.1 Acidobacteriota bacterium
CACGCTGACCCAAGCCTCTGGGCTGTCGTCGCCCTTCACCGCGGGACATTCGATCGCGAGATCCACCGCATCGGTGCGCAAAAATCAGCTAAATTCAACAGGAACTAACTACCGGGATCAAAAACAGGACTCTACGCATGCTCAGAGAGCTGCCTGACAGAACCTGGCACTGTCGAGTATAGAAATATGCCTTCGGTGTGCGATTTCGCAACCGTTTTCTGGGTGATCGTGAGGTTGTTTTGCGATGGCGTCTCGTGAGTCCGATCAGGCCCCGACCCTAACCGCTAGCCTGTTGATGATGAGTTATCCTCCTTGCGCAGCTCTCCCACCAGGTGTCCTGCCTCGGGGAGGATGAGCCGCTCCAGAGCCAGCTTCACGGCGGCGGGAGACCCGGGCGTGCAGAAGACGAGCTTGTTGCCGATGGTGCCGGCGACGGCCCGGGAGGCCATGGCGGCGGCGCCGATCTCTTCGAATGACAGCAGGCGAAAGAGTTCCCCGAAGCCGGGTAGGATGCGCTCCAGAAGGGAGCTGACGGCCTCGAAGGTGCGGTCCCGCCGGGAGATGCCGGTCCCGCCGTTGAGAAGGATCAGATCGACGTCATCCCGCTCCGCGGTGCTGGCCAGCCAGGCGCGCACCTGGTCGGGTTCGTCAGGAAGAATCTCCCTCACCGTGACCTGATGCCCGGCCGTCTCCAGTTCCTCGGCCAGCAAATCTCCCGAGCGGTCGGTGGCGGCGGTGCGGCTGTCCGAAACGGTGAGGATGGCCGCACGCAGTCGGGTCGGGCCTGCTTCCCGGTGCCGCTTTGCGGGTGATGGAGTCTCCGTGTCCATGACCCGGCGCGCGCTTCAGCTCCCGGGATGCAGCCAGCTCAGAAGAGTGCGCACCGGATGCCCTGTGCCGCCCACCCGCGCCAGCGGCTGATCCTGCTCGGCAAACGAGGGTCCGGCAATATCCAGGTGAACCCACGGAATGTCTCTGCCGGCGAACTCACCCAGGAAGTGACCGGCTGTGAGAGACCCGCCCCAGCGGCTGCCGATGTGTTTGATATCGGCCACCTTGGAGTCCAGGAGCTTGCGGTACTCCTTGATCAGAGGCAGGGGCCAGAATTTCTCGCCGGTGGTCCTGGCTGCGGCCAGGAGTTCGTCGACAAGTTTCTGGTCGTATCCCATGACGCCGGTGCAGAGTGTTCCCAGGGCGACCACCACGGCGCCGGTGAGAGTCGCCAGATCGACGATGCAATCCGGTTTGAGACGCCGGGCATATTCCAGGGCGTCGGCCAGGACCAAGCGGCCCTCGGCGTCGGTGTTGAGCACCTCCACGGTGCGCCCGCTCATGGACTTGAGGATGTCACCCGGCTTGTACGCTGTTCCCGAGGGCATGTTCTCGACCATGGCCATGATGCCGTGAACTTCAACCGGGCAGTCCAGGGCCTTCAGGGCCGACATGGCGCCCAGCACGGCGGCTGAACCGGCCATGTCGCTTTTCATGATTTCCATGCTGGGCGAGGGCTTCAGGGAAAGCCCGCCGGAATCGAACGTGACGCCTTTGCCCACCAGGGCCACGCGCTTGGGGGTGGTGCCACGCTGCCGGCGAGGCTTGTAGACCAGGTGCAGCAGGCGGGCCGGCTCTTTGGAGCCGCGGGATACGCCGAGAAGGCAACCCATCCCCATTTTCTTCATGCGTGCCTCGTCCAGAACCGTCAACTTGAGACCGGTTTCCCGGGCGACACGCCGGGCCTCGCGCTCCATGGCCTGCGGGGTCATGGTGGAGGGCGCTTCAGAGGTCAGATCACGGGCCAGAATGGTGGCGGCGGAATAGATGCGTCCTTGTTCCACGGCGGTGCGATGCGCTGCCGTGGAGGATGCCAGCATGGTGACCTTGGCAAGGCGCGCTTTTGTTGTCTTGGAGATCCATGCCGTCCAGCGATGGCCGCCCAGGCAGACTCCTTCCACCGCCGCCCCGATGCGGGCAGCGGAGTTCAAACGGCGCCCCACGGCAGGCAGAGCCGTGGCCATGTGGCGGGCCGTGCTCTGCAGCTTGCGCGTGGCGCTTGCCAGGGCGCGGCGCACCGACTCCAGGTCGAATTCGTCAGCCGGTCCCAGGCCCACCACCAGATAGCGGCTGGCGGGCATCCCGTCGGGAGCATGCCAGAGCAGGCACTCGCCTTCCTTGCCGGTGAACTGATCCTCCTTCATGGCGCGAGCCAGGGACGTGCGCAGGGCTGACGCGGGCAGGCCCGCCGGGTGGCGGTCTCCCTTGCAGCAGAACACCACGACGGCATCGGCGCGGATCTGGTGGGCTTCCTTTGCGGAAAGGGCAAACTCGGGCACGTTCTCCTCCGGGTTCAGTGCGGAACTTGGGTGGGTGACAGAATATCCCGCACGCAGTCAGCCAGCGATGATGCATCGAGGCCGACCTCGGCCAGCAACTCGCCACGAGAGCCATGGGGAATAAAACGATCGGGGATTCCCCGCTGATGCAGACACGGAAGGGTGCCGCCACGGGCGATGAACCATTCACTGACGGCGCTGCCGAAACCGCCCTGCAGGACGTTCTCCTCCACCGTTACCAGGTGCTCATAACGGCTGGCCAGGTCGGCCAGCAATGCGTCATCCAGTGGCTTGATGAAGCGGCAGTTGATGACGCCAACCTCAAGCCCCTCGCCGGCCAGAGCCTCCGCCGCATCCATGGTGTTCTCCACCATGGTGCCGACGGCCAGCAGGGCCACCCGATCTCCGGGACGCAGTTCTTCCCACGAGCCGATGGTGAGGGCCCGGGCCGGCCGATCCGGTGTCGATCGACGGGGGGCTGCCTTGGGATAGCGGATGGAGAATGGGCCATCATCGTAAGTCTGGGAGGTCTCCAGCAGGTCGCGCAGTTCGTTGGCGTCCTTGGGTGCCGACACCACCATGCCAGGGACCATGCGCATATAGGTCAGGTCAAAGACGCCGTGATGGGTCGGTCCGTCGGCGCCCACCAGGCCGGCCCGGTCCAGGCAGAAGGTCACCGGCAATTTCTGGATGCCCACATCGTGGATGATCTGGTCCAGGGCGCGCTGCAGGAAGGTCGAATAGATGGCGGCCACCGGGCGCATGCCCTCGGCGGCCAGGCCGGCGGAGAAACAGACACCATGGGCTTCGGCAATGCCCACGTCGTAGAAGCGCTGCGGGAATGCGGCAGCGAATTTGACCAGGCCGGTGCCGTCGGCCATGGCGGCGGTGACGGCCACCAGGCGTTGATTGCTGCGGGCCATCTCGGTCAGATGTTTCGCGAAGACTTTGGTGTAAGGGACAGGGCCGCCGCTGCTGGACTTGACCTTGCCGGTGTCGCGGTCGAAGGCCCCCACCCCGTGCCAGATGTTGGAATCGGCCTCGGACCGGTCCCAGCCCTTGCCCTTGACGGTGACCACGTGCAGCAGGGTCGGGCCCTTGCACAGCTTGAGCTTGTCCAGTACCCAGGTCAATTCCTCCATGTTGTGGCCGTCCACCGGGCCGTAGTAGGAGAACCCCAGGGACTGAAAAAAGGCACCCGGCAGAAGAAAGTTCTTGATACCGGTTTCCATTTTCTTGACCACTTCCGACATGGGCTCGCCAAGAGGCACCTTCTCCAGGTAGTGAAGCGCCGCCTTGCGCACCCGCTTGAAGACCGGGTTGGTGGTCAGGGTGGTGAGATAGTGGCAGATGGCACCGACGTTGGGTGAGATGGACATACGGTTGTCATTGACAATCACCAGCAGGTCACGACCGGAACTGCCGGCGTTGTTGAGAGCCTCAAAGGCCAGTCCGCCGGTCATGGCGCCGTCGCCGATGATGGCGATGACGTGATGGTTCTCGCCCTTGAGGTCGCGTGCTTCGGCCATGCCCAGCGCCGCCGCGATGGAGGTGGAGGCGTGGCCGGCGCCGAAGGCGTCGTATTCCGATTCGGAGCGCTTGAGGAAGCCGGAAATACCGCCATACTGCCGCAGGCTTTCCATGCGCTCCCGGCGACCCGTGAGAATCTTGTGGATGTAAGCCTGATGGCCCACGTCCCAGATCATCTTGTCCCGGGGGGCGTCATACAGGGCGTGGAGAGCCACTGTCAGTTCCACAACACCCAGGGATGGAGCCAGGTGGCCGCCGGTCCGGGAGACCAGTTGCACGGTGAAGTCGCGCAGTTCCTGGCAGAGGGTTTCCAGTTCGGCGAGAGAAAGGCTCTTCAGGTCGGCCGGAGAATGGATGGTCTCGAGCAAGCTGTGCGCCCGATCCGCTGCCGGGTGTTCCGTTCTGGCCCGACTGACGGGAAAATCAAAATCGCCGGAAATTGCTTTCGCCATGAGGAGAGTGCCTCCTTCGTGCGAGTGACCAGCCACTCTAAACCGGCCACAAAAAGGTGTCAAGCAACAACTCGGACAGGATCCTAGTGCATTTCCAGGTCCCGGGGGTGGTCCGGTGCCGCGGGAGAAGACCTGGGCCCGGAAATGGGGGGCACCGGCTCCCCCCGTCCCTCAGTCACATCGCTCCAGAGCTGCCATAACTCTGCCGTTCAACTCCTCGAGGCTTGCATCGTTGATCACGATGGCGCCGGCCATCTCCAGGGTGGCGGAGATGCGCAGGCCGCGGGTGTCATCCGAATTCTCGCGAGATTCGTACAGTTTGAACTCGGCGGCGGTCCGGATGTCACCCAGGCGCCCCCGTGTCTTGATGCGGGCGAGACGGACCTCCGGGGGGGCGTTCACCCCCAGCAAGAAAAAGCCCTGGAGGCGGCGCAGAGCTTCCACCTCGCCCGGATTGCGCACCGAGTCCACGATGGCGGGAGGGGTCAAGCGCGGAGCCAGCCGGTCCACCAGAACGCCGGGGCCATGGACTGCGCGCAACTCGTTGCCCACCAGCACCAGGTCCGCACGGCTGGTACTCAGGCCGCGGGCGAGAGCTTCCTCGCGCACCGCGTCGGAGAGAGAGTGATAGGCGTACCCCTGGCTCTGCAGAAAGTGTGCGATCTCGCCCTTCCCTGCCGCGTTGGGTCCCGTCAGGCCGATGACGGGGGGCCATGAGGATGTAGGAGTGCTCAGCGTTCCGGCTCGGGGGGTGCGTCGGTGGGCTTCGTCTCGGCCGATTGTGTCTCGGCGGCAGCCGCCTGTAGATCGGCATCCGCAGCACGGTCGGCGGCTGCCTGCCGGTTCATGAGCTGGCGCGCAAAGCGCTCCTGTCGGCGCTGTTCCGCCAGCTCTTTGCTGCGCTTCTTGAGGTAGTCGGGCATTTTCAACTGGCGGTACCTGCGGGTCATCTCCCCGCCGGCCGTGGTCTTGGTCATATCGACGGCATCCAGGGCGTCATTGCCTCGCTGGATCTCGGCGGCGCTGGCGGGGCCATCGGCGGTGCTGGGGACGTTGGTCAATTTTTCCGTGTTGGTGGCCAGGCGCTTGGCCCGTTCTTCAGCGCTCATGGGGCGCCGGTTCTCCACCACATAGCCGCGGGCAGGGGAGGTCGAATCGATTGGCCTTGGCCTGCGCACCACGCCGTTGGCCACCCGGCTCACGGTCCTGGCGGTGGTGCCACCACCGCTGGAAGCGGGGTTCGCCTCCTCCAGACGAGCAATGGTGTCGCGATAAACACCCATCTCGCGGACCAGATCCTCGGGTTTTTCCAGCTCGCCCCGGGCCGCCTTGATGGCGGAGTTCTTGCCGTGTTCCTTGGGCTCTGAGAGGATCAGGTAGACCCAGTCGCCCTCTTCCCGGTAATCCAGCACTCTGAGGGCGCGCCCGTTCTTGAAGTGCACAATGGCTTCACCGGCGACAACCCCGACCACCGGCGTGAGCAGGGTGGCCAGAAGCCAAACCCCCACGCTGAAAAGCTTTACCCCATGTTTCATGGATACCCTGAAGTATACCACCGGCGGAGCGTTTCGGCAGCAGGTTTTCCACGGGGCGTATATCCACGGCCCCCGGGGGCGTCGTCCCACCACATATAGAAGTATGCACCGGCGTACCAGGGACGGGATCTCCAGGCCAGGATGAACGCCCTGTAGCCCAGATCCTGCTCGTCCACATCCGCTTCGCCATCGCCCATGTAATTCCATGGGTCGACGGTCCCGCCCCGGCGGCTGGGGTAACCGATCTCGGTGACCACCACGGGCTTGCCATGCCGGGCCTGCCAGCCGCCCACCACGGCGAGGGGGTTGCTCCAGGCCTGGAGGAGCCCTTCCAGGGTGGGAGCGGCCACTCCCACTTCGAAGTAAGCGTTCATCCCCAGAAAGTCCAATGTGTCGGCGAAACCGATGACACCCAGGTGATCCCAGTTGGCGGAGTAGGTCACAAGGCCGGGAAAAACTCGGCGGACCTGGGCGACCAGATTGCGCCAGCGGCTCTCCATGGCCTCGGTGGAGAGCAGCTCCGAGCCCACCGAGAAGATCTCCACCTGGTGGGCGGCAGCCCAGCGCGCCTCCTCCAGGATGAAGGCCTCATAGGCGTCCCACCAGGAATCCCAGTCAGTGGGGGCCAGCACACCCCGCCATTCATCTTCTTCCAGATGGCGGATAACAATGATGGGAAAGATGAAGACACGCATGCCCAGGCCATGCGCCAGTGTTACGGCCTGTTCCAGGCTTTTCCGGGAGGGCGTGAGGTCGGGATCGCCGCCCGAGATGATGGTGCTGTGGATGGATTCCATGCTGCGGGGCACGACGATCTGAACACTGTCCACACCCAGATCATGGAGCGCTGTGAGGTTGGCGCGATGGAA
>SMYD01000192.1 GCA_004356015.1 Acidobacteriota bacterium
AGCCCAAACGGCACTGTGGCTCATGGGGAGTGGTCTGTGCCGCCTGGTGGCTCCAATTCTTTCGTTCACCGCCGAGGAAGTCTGGCAACAGATGCCACGCAGGGCTGGGCAGAAGAACTCCGTCCACCTGGAGACCTTCGCCGATGCCACAGGAGCGGGCGGCGAGGATGCTTCGCTCTGGAAAGCCATTCACGACCTGAGGGACAAGGTCTCCCGCCAGCTCGAACTGGCCCGCTCATCCGGGATCATTCGCTCGGGGCTGGAGGCCATGGTGACCTTTTCATGGGAAGGAAATCTTCCCGGATTCCGGCAGGAATATGGCCTGGAGTGGCCGGAATTCACCGCCCGCCTGGGGAACCGGCTGGCCGAGATGTTCATCGTTTCCCAGGTCGATCTCACCGCCGGCGGGCAGAGCAAGGGTGAGACGGTGATTGACGGTCCCCTGGCCGGCCTCACCATCGCAGTGGCTCGCCATCCCGGGGTCAAGTGTCCCCGCTGCTGGAACTACGTGACGGAACTCGGTGTTGACACCCACTTCCCCGATGTCTGCGGACGCTGCGCGCCGCGGTTGTCGGCGGGACTGGGAGACGGGGCCTGGCCCGACAGTGCCGGCAACGGGTGATGGCCGTCTCCGGCAGGCGCCTCTTCCTCGCTCTGGCCACCCTGATCTTCACTCTGGATCAAATCACCAAGGCTGCGGCCACCGCATGGCTGGCGCCCCGGGATGCGGTGACCCTGATTCCGGGATTCCTGGACCTGGCCTACGTGCGCAACCCAGGCGCGGTCTTCGGCCTGTTTCGCACGCTGGTGGACCCCTGGCGCAGCCTGATCCTGACCCTGGTTCCCCTGCTGGCCCTGGCTCTGGTGATCGCCATGGCCCTGCGCACGCCACCGACACGCCTGCGGGTGCAGGGGGCCCTGGGCCTCATCCTCGGTGGCGCTCTGGGAAACCTCCTGGACCGCCTGCGCCTGGGCATTGTTGTTGATTTCATCGGAGTCCATGTCGGGCGCTATCATTGGCCCAACTTCAACGCCGCTGATTCCGCCATCTGTATCGGGGTCGGCCTTCTGGTGCTTGACATGTGGCGCTCCACAGGGGAATCCTGATCCATGTATCCCATCCTGTTCACCATTCCTGTCCTCGGCCACACCTTTGAACTTCCCACCTATGGCGTCCTCCTGGCCCTGACCTTCCTGGGAATTCTCAAGCTTTCCGCTGTCCTGGCGCGCCGTGACGGTATTGATGCCCGGGACATGGTCGACTTCTCGTTCACCGTCTTCCTGGCGGGCCTGGTGGGAGCCAAGCTCCTTCTTGTTCTGCTGGACTGGCGCGATTTTCTTGCCAATCCGGCCCACCTCCTGAGTGTCCTGCGCTCGGCCGGAGTCTTTTACGGTGGTCTCCTTGCTGCCATCCCCACCGCCATATGGTTTGCCCGGCGGCGCGGACTGCCGTTCTGGAAGGTGGCGGATGTCACAGCTATCTGCATCCCTCTGGGACTGGCCATGGGCCGCCTGGGCTGTTTTTCCTCCGGCTGCTGCTACGGGAAACCCTCGACGCTGCCCTGGGCCGTCACCTTCACCAGTGAGATCGCCCACGCCACGACCCGGGTTCCCCTGGGGATCTCTCTCCACCCCACACAGCTCTACATGTCATTGAACGGCCTCATCCTCGCCGCGGTCCTCTTCGCGCTTCACGGCCGCAAGAAGTTCGACGGGCAGGTCTTCTTCTGGTTCATCATCCTTTACGGCGCCACCCGCAGCTTCTGGGAACTGTTCCGTGGCGATACCATCCGCGGCTTCCTGATCCAGGATCTCCTGTCCACCTCCCAGACCATCGGCCTCGTCTCCGTGGTCTTCGGATTTGCCTTTCTGCACTGGCGCAAACGCCAGGCGGCGGCGAGCGCTTCCACCCCATGAACCAAACGGGCGAGCGCCTGGAACGCCTGCAGGCAGGCGACCAGGATGCCGGGCGACGCCTCGATATCTTCCTGGCCGAGCACCTTCCGGACCATTCACGATCGGAGATCAGCCGCTGGATCGGCGCCGGCACCGTGACCATCCAGGGGAAACCGGTGCGCGCTGCGCGCCGCCTGCGCGCAGGCGAGGAGGTGTACCTGCAGATCCCGGCACCCCGGGCGATGGATCTGGAGCCGGAATCGATCCCTCTGGACGTTCTCTTTGAAGATGATCACATCCTGGTCCTCTCAAAAGCGCCCCATATGGTCGTCCATCCCGGGGCCGGGGTCAGGACCGGCACTCTGGTGCATGCCCTGCTGGCCCGTGGCGAGCGCTGGTCCACCATCGGCGGTGTGCATCGCCCGGGAATCGTGCACCGCCTGGACCGGACCACCTCGGGAGTCATGGTGGTGGCACGCACCGACGCCGCCCACCGCAACCTCTCCCTGCAGTTCAGTCAGCGGGAGGTCAGCAAGCATTACCGGGCTGTCGTGTACGGCTGCCCCAAGGCCGCCCGCGGCCTCATTGATGCACCCATCGGCCGCCACGCCGCGCGCAGGGCGCGCATGGCCGTGCGGGATGAGGGCCGGCCAGCGCGCACCCGGTACAGGATTCAGGAACGCTTCGACGGCTTCTCTCTGCTGGTCATCGAGCTGCTCACCGGCCGAACTCACCAGATCCGCGTGCACCTTTCCGAACTGGGACACCCTCTGGTCGGGGATCTTCTCTACGGTGCTCCGCTCAAGGCGCCCCAGACTCCCGCTGGAGCTGCGGTCGAACAGTTCGAGCGCGTGGCGCTGCATGCTGAGATCCTCGCATTTCATCATCCCCTGAGTGGCGAACCCTTGAGCTTCACAGCACCTCTGCCGACCGATTTCCAGGTGCTCGTGGCCGCCTTGCGGACAGCAGGCCCGTGACGCCGCGGCCGCGGCATCGGGCCACCATCGGCCTCATCGGTGCAGGCCGTGCAGGTGGTTCGATGGCCGTCCTCCTCGCCCATGGCGGCTGGGCTCCATCGGTCCTCTGGTCCCGCAGCCTGGGCCGGCGGCGCACGCTGGCCCGGCGCATCCTCCGAATCACAGGACGTTCCCCCGCCTGCAGATCCCGGCCCGCGGATGTGGCCCGGGAAGCCCGCATTCTCCTGCTGGCAGTCCCCGATGACGCCCTGGCCGGCATGGCGGTGGAACTGGCTGCGGCATGCCCGCACATGTCCGGCCGCGTGATCCTGCACCTTTCAGGCGTGGCCGGACTCACGCCGCTGCTTCCTCTCCGCGAGAGAGGGGCCAGTACTGGCTCTTTGCATCCCCTGGCAATTTTCAGCAGCAGGGTACCGCCACCTGACCTCCTGCTCGGTGCCGGCTTCGCCGTGGATGGTCAGCCCCGTGCTCGCTCCGTCGCCCGCAGCCTGGCGCGCGCCCTTGGCGGCCGCCCGTTCAGCATCGATACACGCCTGCGTCCCCTCTACCATCTGGCAGCCTCCCTGGTGGCCAACGACGTGTTGGCAATCTTTCACTTGGCCCACCGGGCCTTGTGCAAGACAGGACTCCAGGAGAAAGAGGCGCACCAGGTTCTGGTCCATCTCCTGCAGGGAACGGCCACGGCTCTGGCTCAGACCACAGCCGAGGCAGCACTCACAGGACCGGTGAGCCGCGGTGACGCCGGCACGCTGGCCCGGCATCTGAGCGCCGCACCCGACGCCCGTACAGCCTCCATCCATCGCCTTCTCAGTCTGGTCCTGGTGGATATGGCATGTACCGGGGATCGGATGGGCGAAGCCACAGCCCGCCGGCTGCGCCATCTCCTGGCCGCTTCTCCCGGCCAGGGGAGAAACCGGCGCTAACGCTCGTTGCCTGGCGGCGGCGTCTCCAGGGACCGGCGGAGATCTCGCATGCGCAGGGCCTGGAACGAATCGCCGGCCCGCTCCAGCAGATCTGCCGAACGGTCGTAGCGCCGGCGAGCTTCTTCCATGTCCCCACGGATGAGGGCCAGAGCCGCGAGTCCCCCTTCCACGCGCCCCTCGATGGCCATGCTCCCTGACTGCCTGGCCAGCGGCAGAGCCTCCGCAAGTGCCTGCCGCGCGGCATCAAACTTCTCCACCTCCAGCAAAGTGGTGCCCTTCTGCTCGAGAGCACGGGCCACGCCTTCGTCGTCCTCAAACTCCCCGAAACGCCGGGCCGCCTCATCAAAGCGGCGAACAGCTCGTTCCCAGTCCTCCACGCGCCCGTGGAGGTCGCCGGCCAGCAGGAGCATGACCGGCAATCCGTTGTCCACCCCGGCGAGTCGCGCCGCCGCCAGTGCCTTTTCGATGTCCTCTGCACCTTGGGCCGGATCGCCCACCCGGGCGTTCGCGCGAGCTGCCTCCAGGTAAGCTCTGGAAACAAGAAGAAGATTGCCTCCCTTTTCTGCCAGGCGGGCAGCGGCTTCGTAGTCCGGCGCCGTCCCGGCCGTCGGCCCGGCTTGATCCCTGATGCCGGTGCGAAGCATGATGGCACGGGCCGCCAGAATTGGGAGATCTGCCGTGATGGCGAGATCCCGGGCCTCAGCCAGGGCATCGAGAGCAGGCTGACGGCGGTCATCGCCCACGAGAGCCTCGGCCAGGAGCAAGAGACTGCCCACACTGGCCGGCATGTCGCCCACGCGCCGAGACACGGCAGCGGCGGCACCCAGATCCGTGGCCGCCTCGGCATTGTCTCCATGGGCCAGAAGCAATTGCCCTCGTGACAACAGAGCGTCCCTCAGGCGCGGCAGTTCACCGGCCCGGCGAAACCCTTCCGCCGCCTTCTCGAAATTGAGGGACGCCATGACCGGGCGATGGGCCGCCTCCAAGAGAGCCCCAAGGGAGCCGTGCAGCATGCCGACGCATCGATCGTCCTCCAGCCGGCGGCAGACAGGGATGGCCCTCTCCAGGGCACGGAGGGGCGGCTCACCCTCTTCATGAGCCGTGGCCAGCAGGGAATTGATACGTCGCCGTTCGAGGAGGTCTTCATGGGTCCAGTCGCGCATGCGACGCAGTTGCCGGGCCAGAGTCTTATCCCCGGTCACTTCCATGTAGATACTCGCCAGCACTCCGGAGATCACGAAACGATTATACCCGCCGAGACTCCGGTCTCCATCCATCTCCGGCATCTGGGCCATGGCCAGGTCCGCCAGGCGATTGGTCACCTGGCGAAAACGCCACGAATCGAGACGCGCGAGGCGCGTCAGTTCAGTCCGGTCCTCATCGGTGACCGCCCGGCGGATCAGGCGAAAGTAATCGTCATCGGCGGCCCGGGCCGACGACCCCATACCCGGGACAAGAATTCCCAGCAGTGCGACCGCCGTGAGGCATTTTCCAGCAAATCGGCCCATGTCTCCAGTCTATCCCCAGCCGGGGCCCGGAGGAAAAGGGATCGGCGGGGAATCAGACCAGGCTGACCATACGCGGCTCACGCAGGCGCTGTTCCGGCCTACGGCGCTTGCGCAACAGCATCTCACGGGTGCCGTCCTTGAGCAGGACCGTGTGGCCCATTTCATACTCCGCAAAAAGATGGGCGATATCCCGGTTGGCCAGATGGTGGGGGATGTAGTCCGGCCCTGCCAGCGTCTCGGCACGCACGCTCTTGTCATCGAGAATCCGGAACCGCCGCGGCCGGCGGCGTGAGGTGTTCTGTGCCGGGCCGAAGAGAGCCAGGAGATATCCCCCGGCAGACGTGACCCGATTGATCTCCGCGGCCAGAACTGCAGCCTCGGGCCCGCTGAGATAATCGAACAGATCCCAGCACAGAACGGCCTGAAAAATCCCCTCCTCGTAGTCCACCGGGGGAATATTCACCAGCGGCCCGGCTGTTTTTTTCTTGCGCGGCGAAAAGGAGTTCTCCGACACAGGGCTTTTCGCCTGTGCCGCAATCTGTTGCGGACGACCCATGAGACTTGTGGCGTAATCATCAACGTGGACCTTGCAGCCCAGGCGGATGAAGAATTCGATGTTGGCGCCACAGGTCAACCCCAGATCCAGAAGACGGGGATGACCGACTTTTTTCAAGCGTCCGGTCAGTTCCTTGAGGGCGCGCCCGTAGTGGACGTTCTCATCCTGTCCCTGTTCTGAAACAGACTGGGAGGAGACCATTTTCTGCCACCAGGTCATGGTCCCCTCCCTGTGTTCGCTGCTCGTGACGTTCAGGAGCGGGCCGTGGCCCGTGGAGCCCCGGATTCCAGGCTGTCGGTGATGACCGCGGCCTGGGTGGTGGTCCGGTCCTCCTGCTTCGCCCTGGAGGAGACGTCCTTTCCACTCATGTCAACCGAGCCCTTGAAGCGCGCTCCATCGGCGATGATGATGCGAGGAGATACGATATCGCCGATGACCCGGCCGGTTTCAGCCAGCTCTACGCGTTCGCCGGCATGCACGTTGCCGTTGACTTCGCCGCGCACAATCACGGACTTGGCGCGAATCTCAGCCTGAATCCGACCCTTGGGACCGATGGTCAGATTGTGATCCTTGAGATCGATCTTGCCTTCGACGCGCCCTTCGATGGTCAAGTCCTCGTCCCCGGTCAACTCCCCACGAATACAGATGCTCTGGCCAATATTCACTAATCCCTCGTTATGAATGGCACCCGCTCTGGCGGGGGCGGCGACGAAATCCCGGCTGGGCGTGATGTTCTCATCACGTCCCTCGCGGCGGGACGGTGTGGACGGGGTTTCGTTTTCCCTGCGGTTCCACATACCTGTGGTCCTCCTTAGCAAAAGGTTTAGTCTAACACAAGTATAATCCTGCAAAACGAGAAGGCCAGTAATCTCGATTCTTTTTGCACTTCGCCCCCGGGAACCCAATATTGGCGATATGGAGAACATCCCCATGCTCATGCCCATGCTCCTGGCCAGCGCTCTCATGGTGGTCGGCGTTTCGTTGGGATACATCCTTTCCCGGTTCTTTTCCTCTCCGGGACGTTCACAGCAGCAGGGCTCGTCCGATAAAAACAGCATGTCCGGCGATAGCATGGACCTGCAGCGTTCCATGCGCCGCATGGAACAGGAAAATAATGAACTGACACTGTTCTTCGTCACCTTCCCCGACCTGATCCGGCAACTGAATAACAACCGGACCAAACGCAATATCGCGCCGGTTCTGCTCAGGCTGCTGGAAGTCATTTTCGAGCCGGGCCAGATCTGCATCTTCTTCAAATCCAAGAAAGGTGACACCTTCAAGCTTGCCACCAGCAAGGGCCTCCCCCGCGCCATGGAGGAGCAGAGCATCTCGGTACGGTCCAATGAGGGACGGGTCGGCTGGGTGGCGGAGCATCAGATCGTGATGGATGCCCGCGACTTCACGGCATCACCCAACAGCCTGGGGGAAAGCGCACAGTTCGCGCAGCGCATTCAGATCGATCTCTGTGCTCCCATGGTGGACAGCGATGACCAGACGACCGTGGGCATCATCACCGTGGGCGCCCTGAGCCGTTACCCCCGCAACGAGAAGAAGATGATCAAGATGGTTGCCGATCTGGGCTCAATGGGCATCAAGAATGCCGAATACCACCAGCGAATTCAGACACTGGCCAATGAAGATGGACTGACCGGCCTCTACAACAAGAGGTACGGCACCAAGGAGCTCAGCCTGAGCATCAACAGCGCCGAGCAGCGCAACCAGCCTCTGTCGGTCTTTCTCTTCGATAT
>SMYD01000193.1 GCA_004356015.1 Acidobacteriota bacterium
AGAGAGACGGGCGCGGCAGGGGCGCCGCACACAGATGCGGCATCCGTGCCGCAGATGCTGCGACCTGGATGCCGCTTATCCAGAAGAAGGTCGGGTTCAGGCGGACTCGGACCGTTCCCAAAGACCTTTGACGAACAGGTAAATGCCGATGAACACGGGGATGATGGGCCACCAGGTCTCCAGCCACTGGAACGAGAAACCGAACTGGATGTGGATGAGCAGGAAGAGGCCACCGATGATCAGGGCCAGCCCGCCGATCATGGACCCACCGCGCTGGGGCATGTCGAACTCAGGCTGCAGGCCCTCAGGGTCGTTGCCTTCCAGAACCGTGTTGTAGTAAGCCGCCCGGCGGCCGGCATCGATGATGTTGTAAAGCCAGAAGAACGGCAGGAAGATACCCAGCAGCGGGTACATGAAGCCCGGAATCCTTCCCTCTGCGAGGGTGGCAATGGTGATGGCCACGACGGCAAAGTGAGCAAAGCCGCGCAGGTAATAGCCCAGGTAGATCTGGCCCAGGCCCGGCGCCAGGGACAAAACACTGGTCAGGGCGGGGGACTTGTGCCTTGGGTTGAACAACACCGTCCTGCGGTCATGCGGCCGGCCTGGGTGATCCTGCCAGCCCCGGTCGGCCGCGGGTGGCGCTTGACTCGGGGGCGGTGCCTGATTCTGGGGTGGTGTCTGACCTGGGGGCGGCGCCCCCGGATCGGTGGGATTCATGCTGTCAGCATCCATGACGTTCTCCTGAAGAGTCCTGTTGATTGTGTGGGTTATTACGGCCGCTGGCGGTCGCAAGTTCGGTGCCGATGCCGTAAAAATCCTTCTTGATTTGGTCGATGGCCTTCCGGATGCGGTTGCCCCGGCCGGCCCGGAGGGACGCGCCCAGTTCGGCCGTGTCCGGTCCCAGAGGGGTACCGGCGTTCCATGCCCGGCCCAGTCGGTCCCAGAGGTCGTCGCGCCAGTTTCGGGTGATGGTGCCGGCTCGTTCGCCGGTCGCTGCCCAGGCTGCGTCGCCCCAGTTGACCACGGTCGCGGGGAGCTGCCGGCGCGATACTTCCACCAGGGCCTGCACCGGGTTGGCCTGGGCGACGCGCAGCGCTTCGCCGGGGACATCCCGCAGGGGCGAGATGGGCGCGGCGAACAGCAGCCCGATGATGGCGGCGCCGATATAAGCCGCCTCCCAGGCAAAGCGTGGCCGGCGCATCAGGGCCATCCACTCCTCGCCCAGGTTGCGCAGGCGGCGTGCGACACGCTGGCGCCAGGGCAGCATGGCTCTGAGTGTGGCGTTGGTGAAGGCCTCCCCGGGGTCGACTTCGGCCAGTTCCACCAGCGGCCGGGGCAACCACGCCATGACCGCGGCAAAGGACCGACACGAGGGGCAGTGAGCCGTGTGCCCCGAGAGCAGCGAGGTATCGACCTTCTCCAGAGGGTCGTCGCTTTGTGCGCTGATCAAGGCCCGGGCTCGGCCACAGGGCGAGCCGATCGTCCGTGCCAGGACGCCCTGAACCATCCTTTCGCGCTGGTTGTCGTTCATGGTGTGCTCATCCCGGCGGATGGATCGAGAACCAGAATGGCGCGCGCCAGTTCCAGCCGGGCGCGGTTGGAACGGGACTTCACCGTCCCCACCGGGATGCCGAGGATCTCGGCAATCTCCTTCAGGTTCAGGCCCTGAATTTCTTTGAGCAGAATCATCTCGCGATTGGTGCTGGTCAACTGCCCCATGGCGTCGTTGACAAGCTGGCGGCGTCCCTTGCTCTCCCACTGGGCATCAGGCAACGGTCTGGTATCGGGCAGGGGCGGGTTGTCCTCCACCTGGACATCGCGCCGGGGCGGCCGTGCCTTGCGCCGTCTCAGGTGATCGATGGCGGCGTTGCGCGCCAGGCGCAGGAGCCAGGGCAGAAAGGTCTTGTGTCCTTCGAATGTATCCAGGTGCGTGTAGACCCGCACGAAAATATCCTGGGCCAGGTCAAGAGCCTCGTCGGCGTCGCGGACATATTGCAGCGCGGTGGCGTAGACACGTGACTGGTACTGGCGCACAAGAGCCTCCCATGCCAGTTCGTCACCTTGCCGGCAGCGTTCCAGGATCAGCGCGAGATCGCTCATCCCGCGCCCTGGCTCCTTCCCGGCTGTGACGCCCGGACTTCCATGGTTCGGCAACTCCTTCCCCCTTCATGATGCAGGACGCATCCGGGCAAGATAAAGTTCGCCAGGGCAGAGTAAACTCGTCGTTTACGGGGGTTTTGGCTGAGTTGCAGCCGGCTCCTTGAGGGAGGATGCAGGTGGCGGGTCACGGTTTCACCATCGGTCTCGTGCAGCGGGCCGCTTCCCCCGATCCTGCGGCCAATCTACGGGCGACCCTGGTTGCTCTGAATCGGGCCGCCGACAAAGGTGCCCAGGTGCTCTGCACCATGGAGCTCTTCAGCAGCCAGTATTTCTGCCAGACAGAGGATACCGCGCTTTTCGATCTCGCCGAGCCGATCCCGGGACCCGGCACGGAAGCGCTGGCTGCCCTGGCCCGGTCGCGGCAGGTGGTCATCGTGGCTTCGCTCTTCGAGCGGCGTGCCGCCGGCGTTTACCACAACACGGCGGTCGTTCTGGATGCCGATGGCAGCCTGGCAGGGATCTACCGCAAGATGCACATCCCCGATGACCCTCTCTACCATGAGAAGTTCTACTTCACGCCGGGAGACACCGGTTTTGTCGCTTTCGACACGCGCTATGGCAAGATCGGCGTTCTGCTCTGCTGGGACCAGTGGTTTCCCGAGGCGGCCCGTCTCACCGCCTTGAAGGGTGCGCAGGTGATCTTCTGTCCCACCTCTATCGGCTGGCACCCGGCGGAGAAAGAGGAGTGGGGGGCTGCCCAGCAGGATGCCTGGCGCACGGCCCAACGGGCTCACGCCATCGCCAACGGAGTCTATGTGGCCGCGGTGAACCGGGTCGGTCATGAGAAGCTGGCCGGCGACGGCATCCAGTTCTGGGGCGGCTCGTTCGTCGCCGACCCAATCGGGCGGGTGGTGGCCGAGGCCGCCACGGACCAGGAGGAGATTCTCATAGCCCGTGTGGATCTGGATCTTCTGGAAGAGATCCGGCGCAACTGGCCCTTCCTGCGCGATCGCCGGATCGATGCCTACGGCGGCCTGAACAAGCGCCTCCTCGATTGAGCGACTTCTCCCTGCCGGCCGAGTGGGTGCGTCATGCGGCCACCTGGATGGGCTGGCCTCACAACCGCAACGACTGGCCCGGCAAGGCGGAAGCCGTCACCTGGGCCGTGGCGGAGATGGTTCTCCACCTGACGCGCGGTGAGCGGGTGGAGATGCTGGTGCCGGATGCAGACACCCGCCTCCGGGCTCGCCGTACCCTGGCGGCGGTCGGCGTGGATCTTCAGCAAGTGGGGTTCCACATCGTGGCCAGCGATCGCTCATGGACGCGCGATGCGCTGCCTTCTTATGTGAGAGAGGGGGGGCGCGCCGCTCTTGTGGACTGGCGCTTCAACGGCTGGGCCCGATACCGCAATCATCGCAAGGACGATGCCCTGGGTGCGTGGCTGGCCGACCGGCTGGATCTTCCGCGGCACGTGCCCACCCGCCCCGGCACCAGGCGGCGGGTGGTGCTGGAGGGAGGGGCCGTGGACAGCAACGGCGAAGGACTCCTGCTGACCAGCGAGGAATGTCTCCTGTCCGGCGTGCAGGCGCGTAATCCAGGCCTGGGGAAGCGGGCCATGGAAGATCTTCTGCGCATCTGGCTGGGTGTGGAGAAGGTTTTGTGGCTGGGACGGGGGATCGCCGGTGACGACACTCACGGCCACATCGATGATCTGGCACGCTTCGTGGGACCTGGCACCGTGGTCGCCGCCGTGGAAACCCGGCGTTCCGATATCAACTACAGGCCGCTGCGCGAGAACCTGGCCCGCCTCCGCCGCATGCGCGATCTCAGCGGCCGGCGGCTGGAAATTGCGACCCTGCCCATGCCGCGCCCTCTCTTCTGCCGCGGCGTGCGCCTGCCGGCCAGTTACGCCAACTTCTACATCGCCAACGACCGGGTCCTGGTCCCAACGTTCAATGATCCTCATGACCGCGAGGCGCTGGCGACCCTGGCGGGTCTGTTCCCGCGGCGGGAAGTCGTCGGCATTCACGCCGTGGACCTGGTCTGGGGCCTCGGCACCCTGCACTGCATGACCTGGCAGCAGCCGGCTTGAGTCATATATTCATGGAATCTGAGCCCTTTGGGAGGAACCGGACCTGCTGACCTACGCCAATGCCCGCAAGCTGGTGGTGTTGATCGTCGGCATCACCATCATCCTCATCGGTATCGCCCTGCTGGTGCTGCCGGGACCGGGCACCGTGGTCATCATCCTTGGCCTGGCGCTGCTGGGCACCGAGTTCGTCTGGGCGCGGCGGTTGCTCAAGCGGGTCAAGGAATCAGGCGATAGCGCTGCCCGAAGCTTGTGGAGCTACATCCGCAGACGTCGATGATCCATCAATCCCCTTGCCGCTGGTCGGTTCAGCGCCCGGCCCTCCGCGAGTCCCACAACCAGCGCGCGACCATGTATGGTTGGTGACGGAGGTGCCATGTCATTGCTCAAGAAGCTCTTCGGAATTGAAGGTGGCGAGGCGGGCACAGGCGGCAGCGAGACCGAAACCATGCGCCGGATCACCGCCGCCCTGGAAGAAATGGAGCCCGAGAAATCGCGTTTCATAGCCGCCTTCGCCGCGACCCTGAGCCGGGTGGCCCACGCCGACCTGGATATCAGCGAGACCGAAACCCGCGCCATGGAGAAGATCATCATGGAGCGGGGCCTTCTGCCCGAAGAGCAGGCCATCCTGGTGGTGCAGATCGCCAAGAGCCAGAGCCGCCTCTTCGGGGGCACTGAAAACTACGTGGTCACACGCGAGTTTGCGCGCATGGCGAGCCGTGAGCAGAAGCTGGCCCTTCTGGATTGCCTCTTCGCCGTGTCAGCCGCCGATGACCAGGTCTCCCTGGCCGAGGACAACGAGATCCGCCGCATCGCCGAGGAGTTCAAGCTGGATCACAGCGAGTTCATCGCT
This sequence comes from Acidobacteriota bacterium, assembly GCA_004356015.1. GTDB lineage: Bacteria > Acidobacteriota > Polarisedimenticolia > SMYD01 > SMYD01 > SMYD01. The sequence continues at coordinate 5,043 of SMYD01000193.1, forward strand.
GCCCGCGCCGCCTACCGCGACTATCTCTCCGTCCTCAAGGGCAGGCCGGTGGACGCTGGCGACGACTGAGTTCGTTTGGCAACGGATCGTTCCATGGCCTCAAGGGAATCGCTGCCCGCGCGCCTGGGCTGGCTCATCCTGTTCGCCGTGGCCTTCGGCTTCCTGGAAGGCGCGGTGGTTGTCTACCTGCGGGCCATCTACTACCCCGACGGTTTCGGGTTTCCCCTTCTGCTGGCCGCCGACCGCATCGCCCGGGTCGAGCTGGCGCGTGAACTGGCAACCCTCCTCATGCTTCTGGGCGTCGCCGGGCTTGCGGCACGCCGTCCCTGGGGTCGGTTCGGCGCCTTCGCCGTGGCCTTCGGCGTCTGGGACCTTGTCTACTACCTTGCTCTCAAGGTGATGCTGGGCTGGCCGGCCTCGCTGGCCACCTGGGATGTTCTCTTTCTCATCCCCGGCATCTGGACCGGACCGGTCTGGGCGGCTCTGGATATTGCGGTGTTGCTGGTGGTCTGTGGTGCCCGCATCATGGCCGTCGACGCCGAGGGCTACAGCCCGCGGCCCGGCTGGCTGGACTGGTTGGGCTGCGGCATTTCCCTGGCTCTCCTCCTGACCGCCTTTCTCTGGAACCACTCTCTGGTGGAGGAGGGAGGCGTGCCGGTCAGCTTTCCCTGGTGGTTCTGGGTTGCCGGCGTGGCCGTGGCCCTGGCAACCTTCCTGCGTGTGTTCGTGCTGGCGCCGAAGACCATGGGGTACCCCCCTGCCACCGGTCTGAACAGGTGAGGAGCGGGAGCCGGTCTCACGCCCGCCAGAACGAGCGGCTGAGAAGGCCCAGAACGGTGAACACTTCCAGGCGGCCGATGATCATGCCGGCCGAGAGAAACAGCTTGGCGGAGTCGGCCAGGGCGCTGTAGTTCTGGCTGGCGCCCACGGCGGCCAGGCCGGGACCGATGTTGCCCAGACAGGCGATGGAGGCGGTTGCCGCGGTCACCACATCGGCACC
>SMYD01000194.1 GCA_004356015.1 Acidobacteriota bacterium
GGACGCAGGAAATAGATATCCGCCGGGGCGGTCGCGCTGTCCTGCATGAAGATGATGGTGCCGTCGCCTGTCACCTGCACCGACGTATTGTGATGCTCGGCCACAAGCGGCGTCACCCTGCCGTCAGGCACTGACACTGAGAAGATCTTGAGGCGGCCTGTGTCCTGAGCAATGACAACCAGGGACCTGCTGTCCGGGGTCCAGGCCATGCTCGCGATGGAGCGATCCCAGTCGGCGGCAACGTCCCGGGGCGGGCCCAGGGAGCCGTCCCCGGCCCGGGAGCGGATGACAATATGCAACCGATCGGCCTCGAAGCCCGGTCGATCCATGGCGGTGGATGCCAGCCAGCGGCCGTCGGGTGAATAGGCAGGAGCGGTATCCCAGGCCCGATTCCCGGAGGTGATCTTTACGGGCTGTTTCGATCCGTCCAGCGGAACCCTGAACAGATCCACATCGGTACTCCAGGCGGCTTCACTGCCGGCCAGGATCTTGGCGGCATACGTCATCTCGAGGCCATCAGGCGAGATGGCGATCTCCTCCATACCCCCGAACGGCCTGGTGGGGCTGTCAGCGTCGATCCCCTGCATGAGATCACGGGGCTCGCCCAGCCCTTCGGGGCGGCCGTCTTTCCCCTTGAGCAGCGGCGCCACGAACAGGTGGCTGCGCAAGCCGTCCTCCCAGGTATCCCAGTGACGAAAGAGAAGCTCGGTATAGACCCGGGCTGGGGCGTCGGTGAATGCCTTGCTCCGTTCCAGGCTGCACTCCAGATCTTCGCAGTCGGGGGCCACATCCAGGGTGAAGACGATCTGCCCTCCATGGGGGACAACCATGAAGCCGCCCATATCCAGCGGCAGATCACTCACCTTCCAGGGCTCACCCCCCTGGGTATCCAGCGCCCAGAGAGCGGAACCGTCATCGCGGTCCGAGCTGAACAGCAGGAAGCGGCCGCCGGGCAACCAGCGCGGCGAACTGTCGTGCACCGACTCCCGCCGGGTCAGGCGGAGAGGCTCGCCCCCGGATGTCTTGACCAGCCACAGGCTGCCGGTGCTGCCATTGCTCTTCGTGTCATAAGTGCGGGCGGTGAAGGCGACCAGCGTGCCGTCAGGCGATGGCTGGGGATCTCCGAGCCTTGTGAGACCCCAGAGAAGTTCAGGAGTGAGGCCCTCGGCCTGTGCGAATCCGGACAATCCGACCAGACAACATGCAGTTGCCGAGAGCAGAACAAACCGATGCCATGACATGGAAACCTCCCGGCGGATAACCGCCAGCAGCAGGGATGATGACTCAGCGGGTGGAACTGTCCAGAAACGGCTTCAGCTTGCGGCTGCGTGACGGATGGCGCAGCTTGCGCAGAGCTTTGGACTCGATCTGGCGGATCCTCTCCCGGGTGACGGTGAACGCCTTCCCGACCTCCTCGAGGGTGTGCTCGGTGCCGTACCCCACACCGAACCGCATCTTCAGGACCTCTTTTTCGCGCGCGGACAGGGTACTCAAGACCGACTCGGTCTCTTCCTTCAGATTGAGGCTGACAACAGCTTCAATGGGTGAGGTGATCCGCGGATCTTCGATGAATTCTCCCAGGTGGCTGCTGGCGTCATCGCCCACCGGTGTTTCAAGACTGATGGGCTCGAGGGCGATGCGCATGATCTGGCGCACCTTGTCCGAGTCAAGACCCATCTTTTCCGAGACTTCCTCCGGTGAGGGCTCACGGCCGAGTTGCTGGACCAGGGAGCGTGAAGTGCGCACCAGCTTGTTGATGGTTTCAATCATATGAACAGGGATGCGGATGGTCCGGGCCTGGTCAGCTATGGCCCGGGTGATGGCCTGCCGGATCCACCATGTGGCATAAGTGGAGAACTTGTAGCCGCGCCGGTACTCGAATTTTTCCACCGCCTTCATGAGGCCGATGTTCCCCTCCTGGATCAGGTCCAGAAACTGGAGGCCGCGATTTGTGTACTTCTTGGCGATGGAAACCACCAGGCGCAGATTGGCCTCGACCAGTTCATGTTTCGCGTTGGCCATCTTCCACTCGGCCCGCTCCACCTGGCGCGCGCATTCAGGAAGATCCTCCGGCGGGGCCCCGACCCGGTCTTCCACCTGGCGAAGCTGGCGGCGGATCTCGGTGGTACGGCGGCGCAGGGCACGACAGGTCTCCTCCAGGGAAGCGCGCTTGAGCCGGCCCTGAACATCTTTCAGCTCGGTGAGGAGATCCCGGGTGAAGCGGCCAAGACTCTTCACTTCCAGGGCCACTTCAAGGAGGGCGCGTTCGGGCATGTTCACTGCCAGGCACTGGCGGGCAGCCAGGACCATGCAGCGTTTGAGGGAGATCTGCGCCCCATTCCAGGCCTTGGACCCTTTCTTCATCCGCTGCATGCGCCTCCGGGTGTCATCGGTCTCACAGTTGATGCGCACCAGTTCCCGCAGGCCGGCGCGGGAGCGCGCGAACTGGCGGGCATCGGCCCGCTCCAGTTCGTCCTCCAGGCCGGATTCGGTGGTCTCGGCGCTGGCCTTCAGAACCCGGGCATGCCGTTCCAGATCCAGCAGGCGATCTTTCAGCAGGCAGGTGTGGGCCATGGCCCGCAGCAAAGCCCGGTGGCCGCGCTCGATACGGCGGGCGAGCTCCACTTCGCCCTCGCGATCGAGAAGAGGAACGGTCCCCATCTCCCGCAGGTACTTGCGCACCGGGTCGATGGTGGCATCCAGCTTGCCATCTTCCTCATGCACGATTTCCCGATCACGGGCCAGCTTGCGGAGAGCGGCGGCATTGGTGCGGTACTTGTCACCCGATTCGAGGATCTTGATGCCTCGAGACCCCAACAGGATGAAAATGTCGTCCAGCTCGTCGGGAGATTTGAGGGAACTGGGTAGCAGGTCGTGTATCTCTTCATAGACCAGGTAACCCTTTTCCTCGCCCAGGGTGACCAGTTGCCGGACCTCTCCGTACTTCTCTTCGACGTCCACTGTTGCCTCCCCCCCTGCAAGCGCCCCCCGTGGCGCTCCCAGGTACCCGTATCTTCAGCGGTTCAAGTGAAATACCATCAGAGGGTTTCGATCAACCTCCTCACCTCGAGCTTCCTGCGCAGCAACCTCTCCACACCGGTGGTGTCACCACCCTCCTCCATGCTCTGCCTGAGTTGCCGTTGCAGGATCCGGCTCTCTTTTTCGAGATGCTCCTTGCGAATGATGCGCCACGATTCTTCCCAGTCGGCGGCCACAAGTCCCGGAAAATCTTCCATGACCGCCGCCAACAGGCGGGCTTGATCTTCTTTTTCCAGCAGTGTCTGCAGCCCTTCCACTGTCACTTCATGGCCCGCCCGTTCCTGATTGAGCACGACCGTGATGATGTGGCCGGCTGTCAGGTCACGTAACTCCTCCTCGCGGGCGGTGGCGGCAACCTCTCGCCGCACGTCTGCAGAGGTTAGCAGGAGATGCATGAGCTGGCGCTCGGCCAGAGTGCAGTTTCTCTCCGGCTGCGACCGGACCGGGGCCGGCGGCGCTCCGCCCCGCCGCAACGCCGGTGCCACCCGCCGGAACTCGGCTCGCAGATCGGCTTCTCTCAGATCCAGGTGCTGGGCGATGCGGGCCATGGCCGCCGCCAGCAGAACCCTGTTCTTCACCTCCGCCAGGCGCGGCAGTATATCCGCCACCGCCTGGGCCTTGGCCTCCGGAGTTCTCATATCCCGGCCGACACAGGCGCTGCTGATGAGATACTCGATGAAGGTCGGCGCGCAGGCGACCAGTTCCAGGTAGGCGTTGGCGCCGGCGGCGCGGACGTGACCGTCGGGGTCCTGGCCGCTGGGCAACTCCAGCACCCGCAACTCGAAGTCACGTTCCATGAGAACCGTCACCGCCCGATCGGCAGCGCTGCGCCCGGCCCGGTCAGCGTCGAAGTTGATCACGGCCCTATGGGTGTACCGTGCCAGGAGCCTCGCGTGTTCGGGGGTGAAACTGGTTCCCAGCACCGCCACCACGTTCCTGACACCGGCCTGCCACAGAGCAGCAAAATCGGTGTACCCCTCGACGATGATGACCCTGTCGGCTTCCCGGATAGCATCCCGGGACCAGCTGAGCCCATAAAAATGGCGGCCTTTCTGGAAGATCGGTGTCTCCGGCGAGTTCAGGTACTTGGGTTCGCCTTCGCCCAGAATGCGGCCACCGAACCCGATGACACCACCGCCGGCCTGCTCGATGGGAAACATGAGCCGGTTGCGAAATCGATCGTAGCTGCCACGGCCATCCTTGCGCGGCACGGTCAGGCCGGACTTCAGCAATTCGTCTTCCCGGTAGCCCGCCTGCCTCAGGCGGGACTTCAGAGCATCCCAGCTATCCGGGGCATAGCCGACTTTCAGAAACTGGACGGTCTCGGCGTCCAGGCCGCGCCCGGCCAGGTAACGGCGGGCGGCAGCACCGGCACCTGATGCCAGGCTGGTACGGAAAAACGCGACGGCCTCCCGGTGCATCTCGCGCAGGCGGGTTTGCTCACCGCTGTTACCACCACGATGCTGGGGAATGGGCACCCCGAAGCGGTGTGCGAGCTCCTGCAGAGCATCGGGAAACTCGGCGTTCTCATGGAGCATGTAGAACTTGAAGACATCCCCGCCGACTCGGCAGCCGAAACAGTAGAACAGACCTTTCTCGGGATCCACCGTGAAGGAGGGAGTCTTCTCATCATGAAACGGGCAGAGACCCTTGAGCTTGTGGCCGGAGGTCTTCAGGGACACATAATCACCGATCAGCCGATCGATACCGGCCGCGGCGCGCACCTCCTGGACAAAATCCTCCCGGGAAGAGCCTCCCACCTGATGTGCCCCTCGCGCGATGTGACTCTCGCGAAAAAAAGACTGTTCATAACTATAGAACGGTCCAGCTCTCTGTCAAGGTCAACGCTTTGGTTTTCTCGACTTCGATGCCTTTCTGCGCACCATGAGATCGGCCGCCAGGGCTGCTCCCAGGCCATTGTCGATGTTGACCACCACCAGGCCGCCGGCGCAACTGGTCAGCATCGACATGAGGGCGGTGATCCCCCCGAAGGCGGCACCGTAACCGACGCTGGTGGGGACCCCGATGACCGGACAGGGCACCAGCCCCGCAACCACCGACGGCAGAGCTCCCTCCATGCCGGCCACGGCGATGACCACCGAGGCACGGGTCAGCTCCTGGCGGGCCCCCAGCAGGCGGTGGAGCCCGGCCACGCCCACATCGGTGATGCGTGTCACCTGATGGCCCAGAGCATTCAGGGTGATGGCCGCTTCATCGGCCACCGGTAGATCGGTCGTGCCCGCACAACAGACAACGATGCCGCTTTGCCGCCGGCGGGGCAGGCTGCCCATCACGGCCATGCGGGCCGACCGGTGCAGGGCCGCATCCGGCAAGCGCTCCTGGATCTCATCCATGGCTTCCATGGAAAGGCGTGTGGCCAGCACCGGCCCGCCGGCCGCGACCATGTGATCGGCGATACGCAGGATCTGCTCCGGCGACTTCCCCTGCCCGAAGATGATCTCCGGCACCCCTCGGCGCAGGCGGCGGTGGTGATCGATGCGGACGTCTCCCAGATCCTCGAACGGCAGATGGGCCAGGGCTTCCACAGCTCCGTCCACACCGATGTCGCCACGGCGTAATCGCTCAAGAAGCTGGCGCAAACTGTTGGCGTCCATAGGAGAGGCCGGGCATGTTACCACTCTTGACACGCTTCTCAGGGCTGCACTAGCCTCATCCCATGTCGCCACGGGGTCAGGAACAACGAAAGCATGACCGGGTCTCCCGGCCTCTGACCCTGAGGACCATCAGCTCCGAGTACGGCACCATCGAGATGGAGATCTCCAACCTGAGCCTGGGGGGGGCCTATTGCCTCTCCACCAGGGAGATCCCCGCCATGACCCAACTGCGTCTCAATATTTTTCTCCCCTCCACCGACGGCCATGCAGCCCGCCTGCACTTCCCCATCGACGTGGAGGCCGTGGTGGTGCGCGCCGAAGATGTCAATGGTCATGACGGAGATCCGGCCTGGCGCCTGGCGCTCTTCTTCTCGCGTATGGCCACTCAGGACCGGGAAGTTCTCGCTCGTTACCTGAGCTCCGTGACAGACTCTTGAGCCGCGAGCTCATCGTGGGGGCCACCGGTGCCTCGGGTGCCGCCGTGACCGTCACCTTGCTGCGCGCCCTGCTGCGCCAGGAGCAGGTCAGCCGTATCCATCTGATCTTCAGCGACGCCGCCCTGCCGGTCATGTCTCAGGAATTGAGGGTGCCGGGACTGGACGTCGCCACCTTCAAGACCAGGTTTCTGGAAGATGACCCGCGTGTGACCACCTGGCGCAACGATCAGCTCGCCGCCCCCATAGCATCGGGAAGCTACCCCTCAGGCGGCATGATCATTGTCCCGTGCAGCATGAACACACTGGCCGCCGTGAGTCACGGCATCGCCGACCGCCTGCTGGCCCGGGCCGCCGACGTGACCCTCAAGGAGCGCCGTCCCCTCCTTCTGGCGGTACGAGAGACCCCCCTGAGTCTCATTCACCTCGAAAACATGGTGCGGGCCACCCGCTCCGGTGCCACGATCTTCCCCCTCTGCCCGGCCTTCTACGCCCAACCCGACACCATCGAGAAGATGGTGGAGGATTTCACCCTGCGCCTGCTGGATCATCTGGGACTGGCGGCGGATCGGGGCTTTCGCTGGGGCATCACGCCGCACCGTTGAGCGCCCGCTCCATGCCGTCTGTGACCACAACGCCCCATCGCCTCGGCCGCCTCGGGGAGACCCTGGCCATGGTGCGCTTCTCCCACACTCTGTTCGCCATGCCGTTCGCCCTGACCGGTATGCTGCTGGCCGCCAAGGGCTTGCCCCGGTTCGAGGTGTGGGGTTGGATCCTGGTGGCCATGGTGGCGGCGCGCATGTCCGCCATGACCTTCAACCGGCTGATTGACCGGCATCTCGACGCCGGTAACCCACGCACCGCCAATCGTTCCCTGCCGGCGGGCCGTCTGACACCACTCTACGCCAGCGGCGTACTGGCGGTGTCCGTGGCCCTTCTCCTCCTGGCTGCCTGGCGCCTCAATCCTCTGGCCCTGAAGCTGGCTCCCCTGGCCCTGGTGATCATCTGCGGCTACTCCCTGACCAAGCGATTCACCTCCCTGAGCCACCTGGTCCTGGGGCTGTCGCTGGCCGGCGCCCCACTGGGGGCCTGGGTCGCAGTGCGTGGCGATGTGCGTCTCGAACCGCTCGTGCTGGCCACCGCAGTGCTCTTCTGGACGGCAGGTTTCGACATCATTTACGCCCTCCAGGATGAACAGTTCGACCGCAGCGCCGGACTCCACTCTCTGCCTGTCTCCCTCGGCCCGGATGGGGCTCTGATGGTGGCCCGCCTGTTCCACCTGCTGACCATCATCCTGCTCCTCGCGCTGGGTCGCGTGGCGACTCTCGGCTGGTTCTACACGGCCGCCGTCATGGGCAGCGCCATGCTCCTGATCATGGAACACTGGCTCATCTCCGCCGCCGACCTGTCGCGCATGCAGATGGCCTTCTTCCGTCTCAATGTTGCCATGGGTCTCATTGTGCTCGCCGGCACCGGCGTGGATCTGCTCTGGGCTTGATTCTGCACGGGGCACGGCCGCGAAAGCCGCGCCAGACAAGCAAATCCGCTCTCCGTCTCTTGACACCCTCGTGTGCGTCGGCTATAAAAGCGCCGACGCATGTATCTGACGCGTCCATTCGCAGGTAAAGGAGGTGTTTGCATGAACAAGGCAGATCTCATCGAAGCCATCGCCAAGGACGTCGACCTCAGTAAAGCCGACGCCGGCAAGGCTCTTGATTCGCTGACCAAGAGAATCACCCAGTCCCTGAAGAAGGGTGAAAACGTCACGCTGGTCGGCTTCGGAACCTTTTCGGTGACCAAGCGGAAAGCTCGCACCGGCCGCAATCCGCAGACCGGCGAGACGATCAAGATCAAGGCCAAGAAGGTTGCAAAGTTCAAACCTGGCAAGGATCTGATGAAGGCAGTCGCCCGATAGCAGCCCCTATCGAGAAAATACCGGGAAGGGGCGGACCTTGGATGGTCCGCCCCTTTTCCTGTCAGCACATCCGAATCGACCCTCTCCCCTGATACATTCTTCGGCCTGATACGTCGCCATCAGCACGGATTAGCCGAAATAGCCCTGTTTTCAACTCTTTCGGCGCAACTCCCCAGGTCCAACCGGCCTCGAGCTAGAACTGTCGCCTCGCGCGAAAGAGCAGGGCATCACCGGCCGCGGCCACCAGTTTCCATCCCTCGCTGTCCATTTTCTGGAGGGCTTCGGCCAGGAGCCGGTTCCCGGTCATGGGAGCGTTCCCGGCTGGATGCCGCGTGTCAGCGATTTCACCCATGAGAGACTCGCGTGTGCGCACATGGTAACTCGGCAATCCTTGCAGATTCGAGATGAGATCGCTTGACATTCGCCTTGCTCCTTGCCGGAATCATAAGACAGGGCGATCCGGAGTGATCCGGACCGCCCCGAGCAGGAGGGGAAATTCACTGCCACATTTGTGGCTGCCACCTGCTGGTGAACAATAAGTGAGAGCACGTTTCATGCCAGCGATCATGCTGTCACGACATTTCCATGAGAGGTGCGTCGTGGCGGCGGCAAGTCCGCCACAAGCTGTTGTGCCATCAACGTTAAATGCCTGCCTGGCCGGCACAAAGGAGAGGCCGGATCCTGTGTTCCAGGAACGAGGATTCCTGCCGACACTGTACCCTTGAACAGTCAACTGTCAGTTCATGGAGTCATGTCGTGCTTTGCTCCAGTCCCGGCCGGCTCAGGAAAGGTCAAACTTTCGCAGCATCTTGTAGAACTTTGACTCGCTCACACCCAGGAGTTCAGCCTGGCGGATGCGGGTGAGATCGGGGTGCTCCTTCAGGATCAGCTCCACCATCTCCCGCTCGGTCTCCTTGATGGCACCTGTCAGCGATGTCTTACCGTCGATTTTGGAGGATGCCCGCCCCGACTGCCGGGCAAGATCTTCCAGCGCGCTCTGCATGATGCTGGCGGAGACTTTCTTGACATCCTCGTCCACCGCCAACCGGGCGGCCAGTTGCTGCACCTGGCGCACGTTGCCGGGCCACTGGTAATCAGCTTCCACCAGGTAACAGGACGCCTCGTTGGTGATTTCCAGCCAGCGCATGGAATGGTCGCTGCTGGCCTCGCCCCGGTCGAGAAAGTGACGCAACAGAAGGGGGATATCTTCGCGCCGCTCGCGCAGCGGTGGCAGGTGGATGGCAAGAAAATTGAGCCGATGAAAGAGATCCTCACGGAACTCGCCCTGCTGGACGAGGGCATCCAGATCCCGATTGGTGCTGGCGATGAAGCGCAGATCGGCACGGTGCTCCCGATGATCCCCCACCGGTTCGTAGGTCTTCTCCTCCAGGAGGCGCAGGAGTTTGGGCTGCAGAGAGCTGGGCAGGCTGCTGATCTCATCCAGGAAGAGGGTTCCCCCCTCCGCATCCTGGATCTTGCCGATACGGTCCCGGTCGGCCCCGGTGAAGGCACCCTTGCGATGCCCGAACAGAGTCGATTCCACAGTGCCCGGCTCGAGGCTCGGGCAGGAGAGGTGAACGAACTTACCAACCCTTTGCCGGCCGCCGTGGTGAATGACCCGGGCCAGAAGGTTCTTGCCGGTCCCGGTCTCACCGGTCAGGAGCACAGGAAAGTCGCTGCGGGCGGCATGGGAGACGCTTTTCTCCAGGCGGCGCACCGCCTCCGAGCGCCCGATGAAACGTCCGAAATTCCATTCACCACTGAGCAGGCTCCGGCTCTCCTCGACCTCACGGCGAATCCGACCCGCTTTGGCGTGCAGGCGATTCCGCTCTTCGATGAGGGCCCGCCCTGCCTGAAGGGCGGCCAGGGCCTGCTCTGAAAAATGGCCCAGGTTTTCCAGCAGAGTCTGATGGACTGCGCTGAAATGGCCGACCTTGTTGCTTTCAAGGTAGAGAATCCCGCAGATCTTCTTCTTCACAAACTGGGGTTGGCAGAGTATGGAGACGATGCGCAGGTTCTGGATCGACTCATTCTCCATGAAACGCATGTCCTCCATGGCGTTGGGGACGAGAATCCCCTTCCCGGACTCGAGGACATGGGTGAAAAGGCCGCGGCTGAAGACGCCGGCGGCGCCCGCCACGTGCCGCCGGCCAAAGCGGTGCAGGACCTGGTAGGTGAACACCCCTTCCCGTCCCACCTCGACAAAAGCACCCCTGTCGGCACCGGTCAGGGTCACCGCCTGATCGAGAATCAAGGCGAGAACCCGATCGGGCTTCACCGCCTGCTGGAGAACTTCACTGATGGCCTTGAGAAAGAGAGCGCCGAGTTTGTCGTGATCAGTTGCCATACTCTGCCTGCCCGGCCAACCTGCTCGACCGACGCCTTGCCGGCAGTATACGGCATAATCGAGGGCGTGTCGGGGTCATACTTGCCGCTTTGCGGACGGCTGGTCGGCAATGAGCAACAGGGGATCCTGGCTCTCCACGGTCTGGCCCTCCGCCACATGAACCTCGCTGACCACGCCGTCGCGGGGCGCCGGCAGTTCGTTCTCCATTTTCATGGCTTCCACCACCACAACTCCCTGCCCGGTCTTCACGGTCTGGCCCACTTCCACCAGCACCCGGATGATGCGTCCCGGCATGGGAGCCTTGACCAGACCCAGACCCTTCCCCGATGGCGCCGGGGCGGCTGACATGGCACGCGCAGGATCCTTGAGGTCAAAAGACCATGTCCGTCCCCCCATCTCCACGGTGTAGATAGATCGATCCTGATGGACTCTCACGGTGTAAGAGCGCTGACCCACCAGCATGGACCAGCAGCCAGGACTCACAAGCCGGGCATCCACGACCAGCGGTTCCGCCTCACCCGGGCGAATGGTGTAGGTCGATCCCTCGGCCGTCACCTCCACCTGGTGGATCCCATCGTCCTGGGTGAGGGCGAAGATCATGTCTCGCCCCCACCTGGGAGCCTGCGGGTCAGACCTTCCCGCAGACCGGCCCGCTTCCAGCGGTTCATGGGTCCATGCCGGGGTCTGTCCCCGGCCAGGCGCAGACGGCGGTCATGGGCGCCAATGAGGGCGGCCGCCAGCGCGACCCGCTGCTCGTCGGGACTTTCTTCTCCGCCAAGAGCCAGAGTATGGGTTTCCAGGAAACCGGTGTTGAATTCGCCGGCCCGGAAGTCGGGATGATCCATCAGGGCGAGGTGAAATGGAATGGTGGTCCGCACCCCGTCGATACGGTATTCACCCAGAGCCCGGCGCATGCGGTCCAGTGCTGTGCCCCGATCGCGGCCCCAGGTGATCAGCTTGGCGATCAAGGGATCGTAATCCATGGGCACGGTCCAGCCGGCGTAAACGCCCGAGTCTTCTCGAACTCCCGGTCCCCCGGGGGGAATATAAGACTCCAGGCGCCCCGGGCTGGGCAGGAACTGGTTGGCTGGATCCTCCGCGAAGATGCGGCACTCGATGGCGGAACCGGTCAGGCGCACATCTTTCTGGCTGAAGCCCGGATCCTGGCCGGCCGCCACCAGGAGTTGAGCGTGCACCAAGTCAAGTCCGGTGACCATTTCGGTGACCGGATGCTCCACCTGCAGACGTGTATTCATCTCCATGAAGAAGACATCACCGGCAGCATCCATGATGAATTCCACCGTGCCGGCATTGCGGTAGCCGACTGCTTCAGCAGCACGCACCGCCATGGCGCCCAGATGCTCCCGCAGTTCCTCGTTGACGGCGGGAGAAGGGGACTCCTCCACCAGTTTCTGATGGCGGCGCTGGATGGAACACTCCCGCTCGCCCAGATATATGGCCCGGCCGTCTGGGCCAGCCATGATCTGCACCTCGATATGGCGGGAATCCGTGACAAAACGTTCCACGAAGACCGATGGATCACCGAACGCTGAACCGGCCTCGGACTGGACAGCACTCAGGGCGGAGGCGATCTCACCCTCGGCCCGGACCACCCGCATCCCCTTGCCGCCTCCGCCTGCGACCGCCTTGAGGAGAACGGGGTAGCCCACCTGGTTGGCCACCCGCCTGATCTCATCTTCACCCTGGACGATGCCGTCGGATCCTGGCGTGACCTGGACGCCCGCCGCACGCATGATCCGGCGGGCCTCGACCTTGTTGCCCATGCCCCTGATGGCCGCGGCCGGCGGGCCGATAAAAACCAGGCCGGCCTCGGCAACTTGCTCGGCGAAGCGGGCATTTTCAGAGAGGAAACCGTACCCGGGATGAATCGCCTGGGCACCGGCCTGAGCCGCTGCCTGGATGATCTTGTCCCCGTTCAGGTAGGAAGCCCGGGGCGCCGCCGCTCCCAGATGATACGCCTCGTCAGCCTCCATGACGTGGCGGGACGTCCTGTCCACGTCGGAGTAGACAGCCACCGTGCTGATACCCATCTCCCGGCAGGCACGCATGACGCGCACGGCAATCTCTCCGCGGTTGGCGATAAGAACTTTGCGGAAGGGCGGGTTCGACATGAACTCAGAGGGGAATATTGCCGTGCTTTTTGGGCGGGTTGGAGACGCGCTTGTTGCGCAGAAGGTCCAGGCCGACGATGAGACGCTGGCGGGTTCTGTGGGGCTCTATCACCTCATCCACAAAACCCCGTTCAGCGGCGTCGTAGGGATTGGCAAAGCGGCGCCGGTATTCATCCGCCCGTCGCTCCCGGGCTTCCTGGGGATTTTCCGATGCTGCGAACTCACGCCGGTACAGGATACTCACGGCGCCTTCGGGTCCCATCACCGCGATCTCGGCGGTGGGATAGGCCAGGTTGAGATCGGCGCGGATATGCTTGGAGGCCATGACACAGTATGCGCCCCCGTATGCCTTCCGAGTGATGACCGTGATCTTGGGAACTGTGGCCTCGGCGAAGGCGTAGAGCAATTTGGCGCCATGACTGATGATGGCCCGCCACTCCTGATCGGTGCCCGGCAGGAACCCGGGCACGTCCTCGAAGGTGATGAGAGGGATATTGAAGGCATCGCAGAAGCGGACAAAACGCGCTCCCTTGCGTGCCGAGTCGATATCCAGAACACCGGCCAGATGAGCCGGCTGATTGGCCACAACGCCCACGGCTCGCCCACCCAGCCGCGCGAATCCGACGATGATGTTGCGGGCGAACTCCTCGTGGACCTCCAGGAACTCACCATGGTCCATGACCATGCCAAGGAGCTTCTTCATATCGTAGGGCTGGTTGGAATTCTCGGGGATGAGGCTGTCCAGCCTCTTATCCTGGCGGTCCACCGGATCATCGGTGTCTTCGTGGGGCGGCTCTTCAAGGTTGTTGGAAGGCAGGTAGGAGAAGAGACGGCGCAGCAAGGCCAGGCACGAGCGATCATCATCGGTGGCGAAATGAGCCACACCGGAGACGGCGGCGTGGGTCGTTGCACCTCCCAGTTGCTCTTTGGTGACTTCTTCGTGGGTGACGTTGCGAATGACCTCCGGCCCGGTGATGAACATGTACGAGGTGTCGCGCACCATGGCCACGAAATCGGTGATGGCAGGTGAGTAGACCGCACCACCGGCACAGGGTCCCATGATGGCGGTGAGCTGGGGCACCACGCCGGAGGCCAGGGTATTGCGCAGGAAGATCTCGGCATAACCGCCCAGGGAGACGACCCCCTCCTGGATACGGGCCCCGCCTGAATCGTTGAGGCCGATGATGGGCACGCCGTTGCGCACGGCAGTGTCCATAACCTTGCAGATCTTCTGGGCGTAGGTTTCCGACAGGGAGCCACCGAAAACGGTGAAGTCCTGCGAATAGAGCATCACTTCCCGGCCGTCGATACGTCCGTGCCCGGTGATCACGCCGTCACCGGGAATTTTCTTGCGCTCCATGCCGAAATTGTTGCAACGATGGACCACGAAGCGGTCGAACTCCTGGAAAGTACCGGGATCCAGGAGTTCGTGGACTCGCTCCCGGGCCGTCAGCTTGCCGGCGTCGTGCTGTTTCTGAACGCGCTCAGGACCGGCGCCGGCCAGGGCTTCCCGATCCCGGCGGCGAAATTCATCATAGCGCTCGTTCATGGCCCGGGCGTTTCGCCAGTCGTGGGTTCCGGCAGTCTGGCGATGGCCACGACCCGATCATCCGCCCCGACGCCAATCACCCGCACACCCTGGGTGGAACGGCCGATCATGGACACACCGGCCGCCGGCATGCGGATGATCTTACCCCGGTAGGTGATGAGCATGACCTCCGAGTTCTCGCTGACCCGTTTCAACCCTGCCACCGGCCCATTCCGCTGGCTCACCTTGAGATTGATGAGGCCCTTGCCGCCACGCCCCTGCCGGCGATACTCGCTGACGCGAGTGCGCTTGCCATAACCCTTTTCACTGACCGTAAGTATGGCATCGTCATTGCTGGAAAGGATTTCCATGGCCACCACCTGGTCGCCCTTCACCAGGCTGATACCCCGTACGCCTCGGGCCGTGCGACCCATGGCGCGGACATCCGCGGCGGCGAAGCGGATGGCCAGTCCGTTGCGCGTAGCCATGAACACATCCTCGCCTTCCTCCGCCAGCCGCACCGAGAGGAGCGCGTCATCGGAATCGATACCCAGGGCGATGATACCGGCCGGCCGCGGTCGTGCAAAAGCCGATAGAGGTGTGCGTTTGACAATGCCGTTGCGCGTTGCCATCACGACATATTGTTCGCTCTCAAAATCGCGCACCACGAGCTGGGCCGCCACCGAATCACCCTCCTGCATGGCCAGCAGGTTGACGATGGCCTTCCCACGCGCCGCCGGACCCAGGTCGGGAACCCGGTACACCTTCAGCCAGTGCACGCGCCCATGATGGGTGAAGCAGAGCATGAAGGCATGAGTGGACGCCACGAACATTTCCTCGACGAAATCTTCTTCATTGAGGACCATGCCGATGCGCCCCTTGCCTCCCCGGTTCTGGGCCGCATAAATGGACAGGGCGCTGCGCTTGATATATCCCAGATGTGAGATGGTCACCACCATCTCCTCGTCGGCGATGAGATCTTCTGAGACGAATTCTTCCGCCTCCTGGGGAACGATCTCGGTACGCCTGGCATCGGCGAAATTCTTGCGAATCTCGGTCAGTTCGTCCACGATGATCTGATCCACCAGGAGATCGGACGCGAGAATCTCCTCGAGCCGGCTGATGACAGCCAGGATCTCCTTGTACTCACGGATGATCTTGTCGCGCTCCAGGCCAGTGAGACGCTGCAGGCGCATCTCCAGAATCGACTGGGCCTGAATATCGCTGAGCTTGAAGCGCAGCCGCAAGGCCTCCTTGGCCTCAGGGGGCGATTTGGACGCCCGGATGAGACTGACCACGTCATCCAGGTTGTCCAGGGCAATCTTGAGGCCTTCCAGGATATGGGCGCGCTCCTTGGCCTTGCGTAGATCATAATGGGTGCGCCGCACCACCACTTCCCGTCGATGCTCCAGAAAATGGCCCATCATCTGCTTCAGGTTGAGAATCTCCGGGCGACCGTTGACGATGGCCAGCATGATGATGCCGAAACTCAACTGCAGGCGGGTGTGCTTGTAGAGCTTGTTGAGCACCACAAGGGGTTCTTCGCCCTTCTTGAGCTCGATGACCACTCGCATACCGTCGCGATCCGACTCATCGCGGATATCGGAGATCCCTTCCACCTTCTTGTTGCGCACCAGGTCGGCGATCTTGATGATCAATTCGGCCTTGTTGACCTGGTAGGGAAGCTCATGAATCAAGAGGCGCTGGCGATCCTTGCCGTGATCCTCCACTTCCACGCGGGCACGCATGAGTACTGAGCCCCGACCGGTGAGATAAGCCTGGTGCGCGCCAGCCGTGCCCTGGATGGTGGCGGCAGTGGGAAAGTCGGGGCCGGGGACGTGTTTGATGAGATCAGCGATAGAGATCTCGGGGTCCTGGATCAGTGCCACCAGCCCGTCCACCACCTCACCCAGGTTATGCGGCGGAATATTGGTCGACATCCCCACAGCGATGCCCGATGAGCCGTTCACCAGCAGGTTGGGGAAGCGGCAGGGAAGAATCAGTGGCTCGGTAAGCGTGTCGTCGTAATTGGGTCCCACATCGACGGTTTCTTTCTCGATATCGGCCATCATCTCGTGGGACAGGCGGTGCATGCGGATTTCGGTGTAGCGCATGGCTGCTGCTGCATCCCCGTCCACGGAACCGAAGTTGCCCTGACCATTCACCAGGGGGTAGCGCAGCGAGAAATCCTGAACCATGCGGACAATGGTGTCGTAGACCGCTGAATCGCCATGGGGATGGTACTTGCCGATAACATCACCCACCACGCGCGCTGATTTCTTGTACGGCTTGTTGTAGTCGTTCTTCAGGTCGTGCATGGCGTAGAGAATACGCCGGTGCACCGGCTTGAGACCGTCCCGGACATCGGGGAGGGCGCGGCCCACGATGACGCTCATGGCATACTCGAGATACGACTTGCGCATCTCGTCTTCGATATTCACCGGACTGGCGAGAGTCTTTTCTTCCGAGCTCATGCATCCTCCCGGCAACCGGTGCATGCGCACCAGGCACCGGCCACTGGTGATGAACGACTAGATGTCCAGGTTACGCACATTCAACGCGTTGTCCTGGATGAACTGGCGCCGCGGCTCGACATCATCACCCATGAGACGGCTGAAAATGGTCTCGGCCTCAGGCAGATCATCGATACGTACCTGGAGAAACCGGCGCGCTGTGGGATCCATGGTGGTCTCCCAGAGCTGCCCCGGGTTCATCTCCCCAAGACCCTTGTAGCGCTGGATGGTGAGACCCTTCTTTCCTGTTTCCAGAAGAGTCTGGTAGAGAGCGTCCCGGGTGGCAACCGAGTTCTTGTTGCCATTGCCGGTCACCAGGAAGGGGGGCTCATGCAGGTCTTCGATATCCTGATAGGCACTCACAAGATTCTGATAACCCGGCGAGGTCACCAGGCTATGATCGATGGTCACCCGGCCGACCTTGCGCACAAGGGAATCCACGCTGAAGCGGTACCCTTCCCACTCACTGTCGGCCGTGGGATCGCCTGCGTCACGTCCACTGTTGCGCAACGCCTCCACGACGGCGTGCACCCTGTCCTCCTGAGCCAGGTCCGTAGCCTGGAAAAGACCCTGGGACATGAGCACCGCCACCAGGCCCGCGTCCAGGCCCCGTTGCTCCAGGAGGCCGCGAACATGGGTATAGTCTGCCAGGTTCTTCAGGACCTGGATGAGGCGGGTACCCGTAAGAGTGAGATTCCGGGCCGGTACCTGCACGCTCTGCTCTTCAGCAGCCTTTTCCATGAGGAATTCGGTCAGTTCACTTTCGCTGGAGACATACCGCTCCGCCTTGCCACGGACCACACGGTACAGGGGCGGCTGGGCGATATACAGATAGCCCCGTTCGATGAGAGGCCGCATCTGCCGAAAGAAAAAGGTCAGCAGAAGGGTGCGGATATGGGATCCGTCCACATCGGCATCACACATGATGATGATCTTGTGGTAGCGCAATCGCCCCAGATCGATATCCTTATCGATACCGCAGCCCAGAGCCGCGATGATGACCCGGATCTCCTCATGGGCCAGCATCTTATCGATGCGTGCCTTCTCCACGTTGAGGATTTTTCCCCGCAGGGGCAGAATGGCCTGGAAACTGCGGTCCCGGCCCTGCTTGGCCGAACCGCCGGCGGAATCTCCCTCCACCAGGTAAATCTCGCAGCGAGCGGGATCTCTCTCGGAGCAGTCGGCCAGCTTGCCGGGCAAGCTACCTGAATCAAGAGCGCCTTTGCGTCTTGTCAGCTCTTTGGCTTTGCGCGCCGCCTCCCTGGCCCTGGCCGCCTCCACACCCTTCTCGATGATCCGCTTGGCAATGGCCGGGTTCTGTTCGAGGAAGCGCGAAAGTTGATCATTGACCAGGGTTTCCACCAATCCCTTGACTTCACTGTTTCCCAGCTTGGTCTTGGTCTGGCCCTCGAACTGAGGGGTGGGAACCTTGACTGAAATGACCGCAGTCAAGCCCTCGCGAACATCATCGCCGCTGAGGGTGGTGTCTTTCTGCTGCTTCGAAATGGAACTGGAAGACGCCATGTAGGCATTGATGCTGCGGGTCAGGGCCGCCCTGAAACCGGTGAGGTGCGTCCCTCCCTCGCGTGTGTAGATGGAGTTGGCATAGGTGAAGATCGTCTCGGCATAGCTGTCGTTGTACTGCAGAGCAACCTCGATGGTCACACCTTCCTTCTCGCCCAGAAGATGAATGGGTCGAGGATGGACGGTGCCCTTGGAGGCATTGAGATGTTCAACGAAGGAACTTATGCCTCCGTCATACTTGAACACGCTGGAGCGGGACGCCCGCTCGTCGGTGAGGACGATCTCTACACCGGAGTTGAGAAAGGCCAGTTCACGCAGGCGCTGGGAGAGAACATCGAAGGAGAATTCAGTCATCTGAAAAATCGATCGATCTGGCTTGAACGTGATCTTGGTGCCACGGCGGTCGGTGGTGCCTTCCTGCGCGAAAGGAGTTGTGGGTTTACCCTTGCTATATGACTGGCGGTAGACCTTGCCATCACGCCAGATCTCCAGAAGAAGGGGATCTGAAAGGGCGTTGACCACCGAGATACCAACGCCGTGGAGGCCGCCGGACACCTTGTACGTTTCGTTGTCGAATTTACCGCCGGCGTGAAGGACGGTCATGACCACCTCGGCAGCCGACTTCTGTTCCTCCTTGTGAAAATCCACCGGAATACCGCGACCATCGTCAATCACAGTGATGGAATTATCGAGATTGATAGTGACCTCGATTCGCTTGCAGAAACCGGCCTGGGCCTCATCGATGGAGTTGTCCACCGCCTCATAGACCAGGTGGTGAAGGCCACCGGCCACCGTGTCCCCGATGTACATGGCCGGGCGCTTGCGCACCGCCTCCAGACCAGGAAGGACCTTGATCTTGCTGGCGTCGTAGCTGCTGGCCAAGAGTTGATCGTTATGGGTGCCGGGTGCTTCGCTCATCTGATCCCTGGCCCTGTCCTGCAGCCTCATGAGGCGCCTGAGGGGGATATGGATGAGTCCAAGAGATCCCTCAGAAACCGTCAGGAAAAGCGGCTGATTATACCATCCCTCACCCGTAGATGGAGTGCGACACGCGGGTCGCCCGCCCACGCCTCCACAGACGCTGACGCCACCAGCACCTGGTACGGTCCGGTCAGCAGGTGGAGAGCCCGGCGGGTCCTGTCCGCGTCCAGTTCCGCATCCACATCATCCACCAGAAGGACCGGGTAGGACCCGGTCATCTCCTTATGTACCAACATCTTGGACATTTTCAGAGCGATCAGTGCGGCCCGTTGCTGTCCGGCCGAGGCAAAACGGCTCATCTCGGCGCCATCCTGATGAATGAAGAGATCATCACGTTGCGGCCCGACCAGGGCGTGCCCCCGGCGTATCTCATCATCAGCCCGTTCCTGATAGGCGGCCAGGAGGTCCTCCCGGCTACCGGTCATCCCATCTTCGAGAGTAGGATGAGGCCGGTATACGATCTCCGGGCGCTTCCCCGGAACCAACCCTGCCGGTCCCTCATCCAGGGCGAGAACTTTGCCCAGTCGATTGACATAATCCTGTCTTTCATGGCGGATGGTGGATGCTGTGCCGGCAAGCTGGTCATTGAACGCCGCCAATTGCTCCCTGAGTGCCGCCACCGGCCGGCCCTGGCGGGCCTCCTTGAGGAGCCTGTTCTTATGCCGCAGGGCGCGCAGATGATCCCGGTAGGTTTCCACCATACCGGGCTTGCCGCCCACGATGCCACGATCCAGAAACCGCCGCCGGTCATCGGGCCCGCCCCTGAAGAGAGCGAGCCGCGGGGCGGCAAAAACCAGACAAGCCATGACCTCCAGGGTTCTTCCAAGGTCGGACTGGCGCCCGTCCAGGGTCCTCTCCCGGAGCCCGCGCCCGGCCTTCACGCCCAGGAAATGGCTGACCTGACGGTGGCTGACCTCCCCGCTGAGAGAGAAGAAACTGCTCCCCCGGCGGGGCAAAGCATCCACCCTTGCCGTGCGGAAGGATCGCCCCATGGCCAGAAAAAAACAGGCCTCAAGAAGATTGGTCTTGCCATGGCCATTGTCGCCGGAGATGACGTTCAGCCCCGCGCACCACTCGACTTGCGTGTCGCGCAGATTACGGAACGACACACAGTTGAGGGACCGCAGGACCGTTTCAGTCGGCTTCTTCACCCCGAAGCTGCATCGGCATGACCACATACCTGTACTCGGAGTCCAGTTCTTCCTCGGGCAGGAACAGACCCTGCGTATTGGAATCTTTCAGAATCATACGCACCCGGGAACAGCTCAAGGATTCAGTGAAATCGATCACATAACGGGCGTTGAACCCGATGGCAACGCCATTTCCCTTGTAGTCCACCGTCAGGACTTCACTGGCCTCACCTAGATCGGGCGAATTGGAAGTGATCTCCAGGCGATCCCTGGTTAGATCGAACCGCACAGCGCGGGAGCGCTCACTGGATAACAGGGAGACACGCTTGAGGGCCGCCGCCAGGAGCTCGCGATCCAGGCCTATCTGGTGGTCGTCAAAATCGGGCAGCACCTTCTCATAGGCCGGAAACGACTTCTCAAGGGACCGGGATGTGAGGACCGCGCGATCAACCCGAAAGAGGATGTGATTGTCCACCTCACCGCAGGAAATCTGATCTTCATCATCCAGGTCGGCTAGCAGCTTGAGCAGTTCGGCCAGGGTCTTGCGATGGACGACCTGACGGATTCCCTTCTTCAACGGCTTGATTTCCAGCTCGCAGCTGGCATAGGCCAGGCGATGGCCGTCGGTGGCCACCAGAGTCAGGGTCTTCCCTTCCACCGAGAAAAGGGCACCATTGAGTGAATAGACAGGGTCATCCACGGTCACGGCAAAGATGACCCGGGCGATCATCTCCCGCAATCGAGCGGCAGGCAACTGCACAGGATCTTTCAGGGCTGTCTCCGGGAGGCTGGGGAAATCAGACGCCGGCAGTCCTCGCAGCGTGAATTTGGTCTGCTCGCAGACAATTCCCAGATCGTGGTCACCGGAGCGCCGGAACTGAATCTCCCCGCCGGGCAAGCTGCGCACCACATCGAAGATCTTACGGGCGGGAACGGTGACCTCGCCGGGCTGGCTGATGCTTGCTTCACAACGGGTACGGAAGCCGACCTCAAGATCGGTGGCTACCAGTTGCAGGCCTTCCTTGTCGGCAACCAGAAGCAGGTGGGAAAGAATCGGCATGGTGGTCTTGCGTTCCACAATGCCCTGCACCAGGGCCAGTTGACCCAGTAAGTCATCTTTCTTGGCAATGAATTCCACGTGAACCTCCGTGGGACTTGTTTTTGAACAAGAAGAACTCTTTTTAAAAGAATAGATATCTTAGTAGTAGTAGTAGGACCTGTGGAGAATGTGGGGCCATGGATTAAACTGTTCCCTGGACAGGATATAAGCTTGGCCAGAGGCGGCGCAAAAGCCTGTGCATGGCCGGGTTGGAAACATGTGAAAGTCCTTGTCCTGGCCGCATGGCGATTCTTTCACATCCCCCTCCACAGTGGAAACTGTGCAGGCAACCGGTATCTCATTGAAACGACTCCAGAAGCGCATTGAGACGCCTGTCAAGATCTTTGTCTTCCTGACGGAGGCGGGCGACTTTACGCACGGCATGGAGAACGGTGGTGTGATGCTTGCCGCCGAATCGCCGTCCGATCTCCGGCAGAGAGAGCTGGGTGATTTGTTTGCAGATATACATCGCGGCATGTCGGGCCATGGCCACCTCTCTTGAATTATCACGGTCTCGTAGCTGCGCCACACGTACACCGAACGCCTGGGCCACGGCCCGCTGGATGGCTTCCACGGTGGTGGTGCGGACACCATCACCCACCAGGTCCTGCAGGACATCGCGAGCCATCTCGAGATCAATCGCTCGCTTCATGAAGGCCGCATAGGCCACCAGACGCACCAGGCAGCCCTCCAGTTCACGCACGTTGGACTTGACCTGGGCAGCGACGAAGAGGGCGACATCGTCAGGGAGGGCGACGCCTTCGCCCTCAGCCTTCTTGTTGAGGATGGCGACCTTGGTTTCCAGATCAGGCGGCTGGATATCGGCAATCAACCCCCACTCAAAACGTGAGCGCAGGCGCTCTTCCAGGGCCGGGATATCCCGAGGTGGGCAGTCCGAGGTCAGAACGATCTGTTTCTGTAATTCATACAACTGGTTGAATGTATGAAAAAATTCTTCCTGGGTTCGTTCCTTCTTCTGGAGGAACTGGATGTCATCCACCAGCAGAACGTCCACACTTCGGTACTTGTCCTTGAACTCGAAGGTGCGATCCCGCCGGATGGCGGTGATCAGTTCATTCATGAAGTTCTCGGTGGTCACATAACACAGACGCAGATCAGGGTTGGATGTGGTGAGAATATTGCCGATGGCGTGGAGGAGATGGGTCTTGCCCAGGCCGACGCCGCCGTAAATATAGAGTGGGTTGTAGGAGTGACTGGGATGCTCCGCCACGGCCTGGGCCGCTGCGTGGGCAAATTGATTGCAGGAAGAGACAACGAACGAGTCGAAACTGTAGCGGGGGTTGAGGATAATCGACGGTGTGCTGCCCCGGTGGATCTCCACTGTCGCTGGCCCGCCCGTGGTGATCTGTTGCTGGCCGGCCGACGCTGAATTTCCCTGGCTGTTGCCGTTGGCTGCTGTTCCCTTGCCGGGTGCAGCGTGGATCCGGGACACGAACTTCACCGACCTGACCCGAGGCTGCATCTGTTCGATGACCTCATGCAGAAGGTCGCCGTAGGTGTTGTTGATCCACTCCTGGAAGAGACGGTTGGGAACCTCGACGGTGAGACGCCCCTCATCCTCACGCAGCAGACGCGTAGGAGCGAACCAGGTCTGATAGGGGCGCTCGTGGAGGGTCTTCTTCACTCGCTCCAGGACACGGTTCCAGATATCCATGTCGGCCGCCCTTTTTCCACAGGTTTTCAACACCTGTGGAAAATGTAGAAATAAATAAGTTGTTCTAAATCAATAACTTAAGTTGAAATAATAAGTTGCTACGTTATTCCTCAGCTTCTGTATCAGGACACACTTACCCCATCCCGGGTACTCACTGAACCCGCCTTTTCATGTTGTTTGGCTGTAGTGTGGTCGAAACGATTCAGGCTGTCCCGCCCTCGACTGCGGCACAACGCGCGCATCGTAACACGCGATATTTAGGCTGTCCAGAACTTTTCAGAGGACCGTTTGGACCCTGTTGGTCAACCTGTTGATAGGACAGGAGCTTGCCGGTAAATATTTATTTTTGGCGCCGGGGCGGCCATTCACAACCCTGTGCAAGGAGCTTCCAGAGCGTGCAACCACCCATGAACAGGTGAAACAGACCAGCCACATGGTTGCCGGGCAAGCGGACCTTGTTCGGTAAAAACCACCAAACTGTTGAAAGGACAGATGCTTGACAGGATTCCCGTGGCCCGGTAAAGTGCTTCCTTTCCCGCACGGACAGGTAAGTCATGAAAAGAACGTTTCAGCCGAATAATCGGAAACGCAGGCGGACCCACGGGTTCCTGGTGCGCATGCGCACTCCCGGTGGTCGCAATGTCATCGCCCGGCGGCGCCGCAAAGGCCGCAAGCGCCTCGCCGTCTAGTCCACCCTCTGCTTCGGGGCGCATGCCATGACCGCCGCTGCGGTCCAGACACATGACCGATTTCAGCCTGACGACCGCCTGCGATGTCGCAGGGAGTTCGAGCAGGTGTATGCCGCGGCCCGCAAGGCATGGGGGCGTGGCTGCACGGTTTTTGTGGCGGATTCGAGTTGCGACCGCCAGCGCCTGGGACTGGCGGTGGGCCGTCGCGTCGGCAACGCCGTGCTGCGGAATCGGATCAAGCGCCGCATCCGTGAGGTATTCCGGCTGCAGAGAAAGAACTGGCCGGGTTGCTACGATATCGTGGTCCATGGACGAGCCGAGGTGGCCGTCATGCCATTCCTGGAACTGACCGAGGTCCTCACGCAGGCCGTGCGTACCGCCGTGGCGCGTCCATCACGACCGCGCCGGGGGTTGCTCCGGGGTGGCGACAAGGAGAGATCATGATGACCACGGTCCCGCAGCGCCTGGCCCTGGGTCTCCTCTCCGGCTACAAGACCGTCATCTCTCCCTGGTTACCTCCATCCTGCCGCTTCCAGCCCACCTGCTCCATGTACGGGGCGGAAGCCATCCAGCGGTATGGTGTCGGCCGTGGTGCATGGATGACCGTGCGCAGGATTCTCCGTTGTCATCCCTTTTCCCGGGGCGGATACGACCCGGTCCCTTGAAGGTTCCCATAGTGCAGAAGACTGAAATGAGCATGGAACGTCGCCTGCTGCTGGCCATGGTGCTGGCCGTGGGTGTGCTGGTGGTCTGGCAGATGCTTTTCTCGCCGACACGCCCTCTTCCTCCGCCTGATGACGGCGACCTGTCAGCCGGGATGCAGGACGCGACCGATGAGAATCCCCTGCGCGCGACCGATGGGAGCGGTTCGGGTGTTCCCGGTGGCATGGCACGGACAGCGCTGGGTGTCCCCGGCGAGACCATGGACCGTGGCCTGTCCCTGGGGACTGCCGAGGCGGTCGTGGGTGAAGAAGCCGTGCGAATCATCACCCTCGAGACCGATGATGTGCTGGTCATGATCAGCAATCGCGGCGGCCGGCCGCAGAGCTGGAGGCTGAAGACGTACAAGGACGACAAAGGGCGCAATCTGGAGCTGATCTCCGATTCTGCGCGGGCTGCCGATGTCCTGCCCCTGGATCTGCTCCTGGACGATGCCGCACTCCAGCAGGCCGCGGGCGAGGCTCTGTACAAGATGGAGCGGACGATCACCTCCTCCGGCCAGGATGGGGTGGTGCTGACCTGGTCCGACGGCCTGGGCCGTACCGTGCGCAAGGAGATCACCATCGGGCCCGGCTTCTCCGCCTCCATCCAGGTCGAGGTCCGCCAGGATGGTGTCCTGCTGCCGGTGGCCTTGACCTGGGGAGCCGGCTTCGGGGAGGAGGCGAAGAAAGGTGGCAGCGCGGGGACATTCCATTATGGAGGCCGGGCGCTGCTGTCCGAAAAGCCCAGGCCGCGGCGGATGACGGCCGGCAGCCTGGAGGCGGGTGAGATGTTAGCCGCCGGAGAACGCGAGTGGGGTGGCCTGGAGGATACTTATTTCATGGCCGTCTTTCTCCCGGTCACGACCACCGATTTCAGGGTGTTCGGGCTGGAACTGCCTGTCGCCGGCAGCCAGGACACGAATCTGGCTCTGCAGGTTGCCGCCGGGATGTCCGGCGGCAGCCTGGAACTCTACGTCGGCCCCAAGGACTACCGCATCCTGGCGGCCATGGAGCGGGGCCTGCAGGAGGCGGTTCATTTTCAGAGCGGTATCTGGGTCATCGGGCCGCTGGTCACGCTCATCAGCCAGGGCTTGTTCTATGCCCTGATTTATCTGTTCACCCATGTGGTGGACAACTGGGGCTGGGCCATCGTCCTCCTCACCGCCGCTATCAAGTTTGCCTTCTGGCCCATCACCCAGAAGGCCATGCTCTCCATGAAACGGATGCAGGAGAAGACCAAGCGGATTCAGCCGAAGATTGCGGCCCTGAAGGAAAAGTACCGCAAGAAGAGCAAGAAGGATATCGATTCGCGTGGCAAGCTGAACCAGGAGACCATGGCCCTCTATCAGAAGGAGGGGATCAACCCCATGGGGAATCTGGGTGGCTGTCTGCCCCTGCTCCTGCAGATGCCGATCCTGTACGGCTTCTACAATCTGCTGCAGGTGGCCATCGAGTTGCGCCATGCGCCCTGGCTCCTGTGGGTGACCGATCTGTCCCAGGCCGACCCGACTTACATCCTGCCCATTGTCATGGGCGGGTCCATGGTCTTTCAGCAGGTCCTCACCGGTGCCGCCATCGCCGATCCGGCTCAGCGCAAGATGATGTACATGACGCCGGTCCTGTTCACTTTCTTTTTCCTCAACCTGCCCTCAGGCCTGGTCCTGTACTGGCTGGTCAATAACCTGCTGGGCATCGTGCAGCAGTGGTTCATCAACCGGCGCTATGAAAAGGAGAAAGTGGCCGCGGCGACGTCGGGCCGGCACAAGTCGGCTCCTTCCAAGTCCTAGGTGATCGGCTCATCCAGGCTGGAGGGCGCAGACACCATCGTCGCCATCGCCACGCCGCCGGGCCAGGGAGCGCTGGGGACGGTCCGGATCTCGGGCCCGTCAGCACGGCGGCTGGCCCTCGAGTTGTTCCGGCCCTGGCGGAAGGATCCGGATTTTCCTCAGGAACGTGTCGCGGTATCGGGAACGGCCCTGGCCCCCGCTCTTTCCGGCGATCCGCCGCCCGCCACCGCCAAGGGAACCTCATCCGCCGGTCGGATGGAGGCCCTGGACCATGGCGTGCTCGTCTTCTTCCCTGCCGCAGGCAGTCCCACAGGTGAGGATCTGGTGGAGATCACCCTGCACGGCAGCCCGGTGGTTCTGGCTCTCTTCACAGCAGGCGCCCAGGCCCGTGGCGCCCGCCAGGCCCGCCCCGGCGAGTTCAGTTATCGCGCCTTTCTCAATGGCCGCCTGGACGCGGTTCAGGCCGAAGCCATCGATGACCTGGTGCGGGCGCGCACCGCGTATCAGGCCAGGGTGGCCCATGGCCAGCAGACGGGGGCGCTGGCGCGCGCCGTCGAGCCGGCCCGCACCGCGCTTGTGGACTGGCTGGCCCGCCTTGAGGGCAGCATCGAGTTCGGGGCCACCGATGATGAAGATTTTCTGCAGAGCAAGGATCTGGTGTCCGGGCTTGCGGCCCTCGCCGCCTCCCTGGACGGCCTTCTGGCCCAGGCCGGCCGCGGCCTGCTTCTGAACCGAGGTGTGCGCGTGGTGCTGGCGGGAGAAGTCAACGCCGGCAAGTCGAGCCTCTTCAATGCCTGGCTGGAACGGGATCGGGCCATCGTGAGCGAGAGCCCCGGGACCACCCGGGATATCCTGGAAGCGGAGGTCGCCTGGGAAGGGTTGCCGGTGATGCTGGTGGATACCGCCGGGGAGAGAACCGGGGCATCGCCTGCCGCCGGCAGGGACCCGGTGGAACAGGAAGGGCAACGACGGGGAGCGGCGGCGCGGATCGAGGCCGACCTGGTGATCTGGCTGCTGGATGGCACGGTGTCCCCTGTCGTTCAACCGCCTCCGCAGGTGGAGGGTGAAGCGGAACGCCTCCTGGTGATGAGCAAGGCCGACCTGGTTGTTCCCCGGGAAGTCACGGTTGTCGCCGGCCAGGATCCTGCGGTTCCGCGGGCGGTCTCGGCCCGCACCGGGGACGGCCTGGATGACCTCAAACGCGCGGCCCTGGCTCTCCTTGCGCCCGGCTGGGACCGTCGGGAGCGCCCTCTTGTCACCCGCCTGCGCCAGCAGGGTTGCCTGCAGAGGGCGGTCACGGCTCTCTCCGAGGCGCGGGAGCTGGCCGCCACGGGGGCGGGTGAAGAGCTGGTCGTTGTTCCCCTGGGAGACGTGCTGACGGCTCTGGCCGACCTGACCGGGCGCGGCAACCTGGAGGAGGTGTACGATCGGATCTTCTCCAGGTTCTGCATCGGCAAGTGAGACCTCCGTGAATCTCTTCGATGTCATCGTGGTGGGTGGTGGCCACGCCGGCTGTGAGGCGGCGGCGGCGGCGGCGGGCATGGGCCGGCGGACAGTCCTGGTCACCACGGACGCCGGCGCCCTGGGACGGATGTCATGCAATCCTGCCGTGGGCGGCCTGGCCAAGGGCCACCTGGTGCGCGAGATCGATGCCCTGGGTGGCATCATGGGTCGTGTTGCCGACCGGGCCGGAATCCAATTCCGGATGCTCAACCGCAGCAAGGGCCCCGCCGTGCAGGCACCGCGGGCGCAGGCGGATCGGGCTGTCTACGAGAAGACCATGACCTCGCTGCTGGCGGAGCAGAAGGGCCTCACGGTCATGTCCGGCATGGTGGAGGATCTGCTGCTGGACGGAAGGCGTATCGCCGGGGTGACTCTTGCCGATGGTTCCATGCTGCAGGCCTCAGCCGTGGTCCTGACCACCGGTACGTTTCTCAGGGGCTGCATCCACGTGGGCGGGCAGCGCACGGCCGCGGGCCGCCACGGCGAGCCGCCGGCAGTGGCCCTGGCTCAGCGCCTTCAGGCCATGGACCTGCGCATGGGCCGGCTCAAGACCGGCACGCCGCCGCGCCTGGACGGGCGCACCATCGACTTCAGCAGGTTCAAGGTGCAGGAAGGCGACCGGGATCCGGTCTTCTTTCACGCCGGCACCACCGCCCCTCACCTGGAGCAGCGGCCCTGTCACCTGGCCTTCACCAATCCAACGGTCCACGCCATCATCCGCGAGGGGCTGGACCGCTCTCCCCTCTTTTCCGGCGCCATCACCGCCATGGGCCCCCGTTACTGCCCATCCATTGAGGACAAGGTTGTGCGCTTTGCCCGGCGTGAGCGCCACCAACTTTTCCTGGAACCGGAAGGTCTCGACACCGATCTGATCTATATCAACGGACTCTCCACCAGTTTGCCCGAAGAGATCCAGGACCGGATTCTGCGCGCCATCCCGGGCCTGGAGAATGTGCGCATGACGAGGGCCGGCTATGCCATCGAATACGACTATGTCGATCCCACCGAACTGGATGGCAACCTGCAGGTACGCCGCGTCCCGGGCCTCTTTCTGGCCGGCCAGATCAATGGGACCACCGGCTACGAGGAAGCGGCAGCCCTCGGTTTCGTGGCCGGGGTCAATGCCGCGCTCCTGGTCACCGGGGAACCGCCGTTCGTGTTGCGTCGCCACCAGGCGTACATCGGTGTCCTGGTGGATGATCTGGTGACCCTGGGCACCCGCGAGCCATACCGGATGTTCACGTCGCGGGCCGAGTACCGCCTGTTGCTGGGTGCCGATTCGGCCGAGATGCGACTGGCGCGCCATGGTGCCCGGCTGGGTCTGGTGAGCTGGGAGGCAGCCCGGGATGTGCGCCGGAGAAGAAACTCTATCTCATTTATAATCAAGAGGTTAGACAAAATATTCCCAGATCCGGCTGGAGTCGGCGAGAATCCGGATGTGCCGGCGTTCACCACCGCTCGCCAGCGCGGCCAGAGTCTTCTGGCCCTGTTGCGGCGGCCTGAGATCCGTGCGGTGCAGGTGCTCCCCCACCTGCGCGCGGCAGGAGGGCAGATTCCCTCCCTGGACGCGCGGGATCTCCGCCTGCTTGAATCACGGGTCAAATATGCAGGCTATGTCAGGCGCCAGCTCCGCGAAGTCCGCCACCTGGCGCGCGATGAACGCAGACGGATTCCATCCGGCTTCGATTATGAGGGGGTCGGTCCCCTCTCGCGTGAGGTCACCGAAAAATTGACCAGGGTCCGGCCCGAGAACCTGGGCCAGGCCGGTCGCATTGCGGGGGTCACGCCGGCCGCGCTGGCGGCACTGCGCGTCGCGTTGCGCCACCGGAGCAAGAGAGAGATCACGAGTGCGGGATCCGATCCGGCGCCTGCTTGAAGAGCAGGGATGGGCGGACCCTGGCCGAGCTCTGGAGCAGCTCAGCCGTCATCATGATCTCCTCCTGACCTGGAACCGGACAGCGCACCTCGTCTCGGCCGGTGATGCCAGCCGGCGGGCGCTGATCAGGCATGATCTGGAAGCGTTGCAGGCTCTTCCCTATCTGGCCGGCCATCACACCGTGGTGGATGTGGGCAGCGGCGGTGGTTTCCCCGCTCTGGTCTGGGCCTGCATGCGGCCAGACCTGGAGCTGATCCTGGTGGAAAGCGGCGCGCGCAAGGCTGCGTTCCTGCGCGAGGCTGTCCACAGGCTCGCTCTTGACGGAGTTCGGGTCTTGCACGAACGACTGGAGGATCCAGGCCGACTGATCGAACTGAATGGCGATCTGTGGACCAGCCGTGCGGCAGGATGCGGGCCTCTTCTGCGGCAGGCCGGTGCAGCCGGTCCGGCCGGCCTGACGCTGATCCTCTACGCGGGCGTTCAGGATGCCGGCGATCCCGCGGATGCGCCGGTCTGGGAAGGGGTGGCGGATGAGCCCCTCGTTTCAGGTGCTGCCGGTCGCCTCGTGGTGCTGCGGCGGCGCGGGTCTTCCGGTCCACCTGCCTGAAGGTCAATCCCTCCGGCCCACAAACTTCTCACCACGACTTGCGGCATGTTCCACGTGGAACATCGCCAGTGGAGAGCGGGTGTGGTAGATTTTCGCGGCCGTCAGAGATCGACTGGAGAGCGCCCGTGGGTCGGATCATCGCAATCGCCAACCAGAAAGGTGGTGTTGGCAAGACCACCACTGCTGTGAATCTTGCCGCGGCACTGGCTCTCGCCGGGAAGAAAACTCTCCTGATCGATGTCGATCCGCAGGCCAACACCACCCGCGGGCTGGGAGTGGACCGCGACGATGCGGAACCTGGTGTCTACGAATGGCTGACCGAGGCAGCCGATCCCTCCGCCATCATACGCACCACGGAGTTGCCTTTTCTCGCCCTGATTCCCTCCGGGCGCAATCTGGTGGGCATGGAAGTGGAACTGGTCGAGAAGGAGGCACGGGAATATGTCCTGCGCAACCGGCTGCGGGGCCTGGCCAGGGATGACGAGTTTGTCCTGCTTGATTGCCCTCCTTCACTGGGTCTCCTCACCCTGAACGCCCTGGCCGCCGCCAGCAGTGTCCTTATCCCGGTCCAGTGCGAGTACCTGGCTCTGGAGGGGATCAGTGAAATGATGGGGACCCTCGAGCGGGTGCGGCAATCGGTGAACCCGGGTCTGGCCATCGAAGGCGTGCTCCTGACCATGTACGATGATCGAACCAACCTGGCGCACCAGGTTGTCGAGGAGGTGCGCAGGGTCTTCGGAGAGAAGGTGTTCAAGACCGTGATTCCCCGCAATGTCCGCCTGAGCGAGGCTCCCAGCTTCGGTCAGCCAATCATGATGTACGATATCCGTTCCAGGGGTTCGGAAGCTTATCTGGCCCTGGCGGTGGAGGTGTTAGGCAATGAGCAAGCGCAAAGCGCTGGGTAAGGGGTTGTCATCGCTGATCCCCGACACGCCGCGAGCCGGTGCCACCGGCGTCCTGAGTCTTGATCTTGGCCTGATTCATCCCAGTCCGGACCAGCCCAGAAAACAGTTCGACGAAGCCGCCCTGGAAGAACTGGCCAGCTCCATCCGGAGCCATGGCGTCCTGCAGCCGGTGATCGTGACGCGTGACGGGAATGGCTATCGGCTGGTGATCGGAGAGCGGCGATGGCGTGCCGCTTCCCTGGCTGGTATCGCCAAGATCCCCGCCATCGTGCGTGAGGTCGGGGAGCGGGATCGCCTGGAGATGGCTCTTATCGAGAACCTGCAGCGGCGGGATCTGAATCCTGTGGAAGAGGCGCGAGCCTACCGTCTCCTTCTTGATGAGTTTGACCTGGGCCACGAAGAGCTGGCCGGGCGAGTGGGAAAATCTCGACCACATGTTTCTAACTTATTGAGAATATTGAACTTAGATGGATCCGTTCTGGATGCTGTTGCGAGTTGTCAACTGAGCATGGGACACGCCCGCGCCCTGGCCGGGGTGACGAGCCGTGACGATCAGAAGCGTCTGGCCGCCCAGGTCGTGGACCGCGGCCTGTCGGTGCGTGCCCTGGAAGCCCTCATCGGCGCTGCTGATGGCCAGGCCGGCAGGGGAGAGCGGGCGGCGGGGACGCGCAAGAGGCGGGATCCCAACATCGTGGCCGCGGAGGAGAAACTGAAAGCCGCACTGGGAGCACCGGTCCGGATCACCGGGGGGCAGGGTCGTGGAAAGATCGTGATTGACTATGTCAACCCAAGGGAGCTCCAGCGTTTATTCGATCTTCTCGAGAAGTCAGCGCGCCAGGCGCCACCGCCTCCAGCCCGTGACATCCGGCTTCCTGGCCACTCGAGTCGCCGGGTCGGGCAGGGGCACGTATGAAGCTCGGCCGTCATCTTGAGCTCTCCGGCTATCTCGGTCAGGGGACCGAAATCCACGGGACTGTGCGTTTTCGCCGCCTTCTGAGAGTGGATGGGATCCTCACGGGGAGAGTGGAGTCGTACGATACGCTGGTGGTCGGCAAGACCGGCCGGGTCGATGCGGAGATCATCGTCGGGTCCCTGCAGGTGCATGGCCTGGTCAGGGGGCGGATTGCCGTGGATAAAACCATCGAGATTCTTCCCGGCGGCCGCGTCGAGGGTGACGTATACGCCTCGGCGCCGGGAGTGAAGATTTCCGAAGGTGGGATTTTTGATGGCCAGCTCCACATGAATGCCGTCCCGGAGGAGGTGGACCAGCGCCGCCGGGAGGACCAGAAGCCGAACCGATCGCCGGAAGGCGCTTGAAACCACATGGTTTAGCTTGACCCTCCGTGTGGCGGGTGATAGTTTTCACGCTTCCTGAGATGAGCCTGTTTGGCGGGGATTTCACCGTTCAGTAGGGGATGAAATGGGCAACCGCACCATGGCCGTCCGCTATGCCAGAGCGCTGGTGGATGTGCTGTCGGATGATGCTGATCTGTCACGTGTGCAGGGTGACCTGGACGTGGTCGCACAGATTCTGCATGACGATGGTGAGATCCGGACGGCTCTCATGTCATCGGGTTTATCGCGGGCGCGCAAGAAAGGATTACTGGAACTGCTGGCCCGCAAGGCGGATTTTCATCCGGCCTGCCGGCGGATTCTGACCATGCTGGCGGAAAGCAACTGCTTGTCAGTTTTCACAGAGATGCAGCAGGCATTTGCCGGCCTCTGCGATGAGCGCCGCAAGATCGTGGCTGCCGAAGTGGTCACCGCGGTTGCCATCGATCCCGGCCGGGAGCAGGATTATTGCCGGTCCCTGGAACGCTTGACCGGCAGACAGGTACGTCTTCAGATGCGGATCGACCCCGCCATCCTCGGCGGTGTGGTGACACGCATTGGTTCCCAGGTGTACGACGGCAGCGTTCGCGGCCGACTGCAGCGCCTTCAGACTCGACTGAGAGGGGAGTAACCGGTTCCATGGCTGATATCAAAATTGGAGAGATCACCAAACTCCTCAGAGAGGAGATCCATGGCTTCACCTCCGACATCGACGTGGCCCAGGAAGGGACCATCGAATCGGTGGGAGATGGCATCGCCCGTGTCAGTGGCCTGGACAAGGTCATGTACGGCGAGCTCCTGGATCTGCCCCACGATGTGAAGGGACTGGCTCTGAACCTGGAACAGGACAGCGTCGGTGTGGTCCTCATGGGTGAATCGTCCCTCATCGCCGAAGGTGACAAGGTGCGCCGCACCGGCAACATCATGCAGGTGCCGGTGGGCAAGGCCATGCTGGGCCGGGTGGTGAACGCCCTGGGCGAATCCATCGATGGCCGTGGTCCCATCGAGTCCGACGAGTCCTACGTGATGGAACGGATCGCCCCCGGCGTCGTGGATCGGCAGCCGGTGACCATCCCTCTCCAGACGGGCATCAAGGCCATCGACGGTATGATTCCCATCGGTCGCGGTCAGCGCGAACTGATCATCGGCGACCGCCAGACCGGCAAGACAGCGCTGGCCATCGACACTATCATCAACCAGAAGGGGACCGGCGTCGTCTGTATCTATGTGGCCATCGGTCAGAAGGCATCCACGGTGGCCCAGGTCGTGCAGACACTGGAAGAGCATGGCGCCATGGCGCACACCATCGTGCTCGCCGCCACGGCCTCCGATCCGACGCCGTTGCAATACCTGGCTCCGTTTGCCGGCTGTGCCATGGGCGAATACTTCCGTGACAACGGTGGACACGCCCTCTGCGTCTATGACGATCTCAGCAAGCACGCCGCCGCTTACCGGGAGATCTCGCTGCTCCTGCGCCGGCCGCCGGGCCGCGAGGCGTACCCGGGTGACGTTTTCTACCTGCACAGCCGTTTGCTGGAACGCGCTGCCATGCTCAGCACGGCCAAGGGCGGTGGCTCCCTGACCGCCCTGCCCATCATCGAAACACAGGCCGGTGATATCTCGACCTACATTCCCACCAATGTGGTCTCCATCACCGACGGCCAGATCTTTCTGGAGACCGACCTGTTCCACTCAGGCGTGAAGCCGGCGGTCAACGCCGGTCTCTCGGTGTCACGGGTCGGCGGCAATGCCCAGATCAAGAGCATGAAGGGCGTGGCCGGGACCCTGCGCCTGGAGCTGGCCCAGTACCGCGAACTGGCCGCCTTCTCACAGTTCGGCTCCGACCTGGACAAGGCCACCCAGGCCCAGTTGGCCCGGGGCCAGCGCCTGGTGGAGATCCTCAAGCAGGGGCAGTATTCGCCCCTGGCAGTGGAGAAGCAGATACTCATCATTTACGCGGCCACGGTGGGAGCCCTGGATGATCTTCAACTCGACCAGATCCGTCCCTTCGAAGCGCGTCTCAACGAGGCCATGGACAGCAGCCACCCCGAACTCCTGAAGAAAATTCTCGAGGAAGGGCGCAAAGGCAAGATTTCCAAGGAACTCGGTGCCGAGATGGTGAAGGTTCTCGACGATACCCGGGATGCCTTCCTGCGCTTGCGAGAGGCGAGTTGAGTTGCCCAATACCCTCGATCTGAAGCGGCGGATCCGTTCGGTCAAGAACACCGAGCAGCTCACTCGCGCCATGAAGATGGTTGCCGCCGCGCGCCTGCGCCGCTCCCAGGAACAGATCCTGGCGGCCCGGCCGTACGCTCACCGCATGCATGAGGTGCTTGCGCGCCTGGCCTGCTGCACCGACGCCGGCCATCATCCGCTGCTGGCCGAGCGCGGGGATGAACGGGTCGAGATCCTGGTGATCACTTCCGACCGGGGACTGTGCGGCGGTTTCAACAGCAGCATCATTCGCCGCACCGAGGCGTTCCTGGCCGAGCCCGGACGGAGTGACGCTCCGCTGCACATTGTCGGCCGGCGGGCCGCCGACTACTTCAAGGGGAAGCCGGTCACGATTCACTCGTCCTACGCGGACGTTTTTCGTGACTTCAGCTTCACCAGGGCGCGGGAGATTGGCCAGGACATGATCCAGCGCTTCATGAAGGGTGAGCTGGACGCCGTCTACATCATTTACAACCAGTTCAAGAGTGCCATCCAGCAGAACGTGGTGGTGGAAAAGCTCCTGCCCCTGGTGCGCATCGAGGCAGCGGCGGCCGTCCGTCATGAGTACATCTACGAGCCGCCGCCGGAGCAGTTACTGGATGCTCTGCTTCACCGCCATGTCAACGTCCAGTTGTGGGCAGCCCTGCTGGAATCCAACGCCGCTGAAAACGGCGCCCGTATGGTGGCCATGGACGCCGCCACCAAGAATGCCGGCGAGCTCATCGACAAGCTCACCCTGCAGATGAATCGTATCCGTCAGGCGGCAATCACCAGGGAGATCATTGAAGTTGTGTCCGGTTCCGACGCACTGGGCTGACCGGCCCTCATGGGAGTATCGAGAATGGGAGCGAAGGGAAAGATTATCCAGGTCATCGGGCCTGTGGTGGATGTGGAGTTCGAGGGCGGCCATCTGCCGGCCATCATGAACGCCGTGCTCATCCTGGGCAGCAGCGGGCAGGCAGGCACCGGCGATGTGACGGCCGAGGTCGCCCAGCACCTGGGCGAAGGCCGGGTACGTGCCGTGGCCATGGAGCCCACCGAAGGGTTGCAGCGGGGCATGGCGGTGGAAGATCTTGGACGACCCATCTCGGTGCCGGTGGGCAAGTGCACCCTGGGCCGCATCATGAACGTCCTGGGGAATCCCGTGGACACGCTGGGACCCATCGAGTCCACCCAGGTCGACCCCATTCACCGTGCGGCGCCCACCTATGAGGAGCAGGCCACCAGTATCGAGATGTTCGAGACGGGCATCAAGGTCATCGACCTCATCGAGCCGTACATGAAGGGCGGTAAGACCGGCCTGTTCGGCGGCGCCGGTGTGGGCAAGACCGTTCTCATCATGGAGCTCATCAATAACGTGGCCCTGAAACACGGCGGCTACTCTGTTTTCGCCGGGGTGGGCGAGCGCACCCGCGAGGGCAACGACCTGCTGCGCGAAATGGTCGAATCCAAGGTCATCGACTTCGGCGAGTCGTTCTATGAGAGTTATGAGGAGACCGGCGAGTTCGATCTCAGCAAGGTCGACATGAGCGCCCTGCCCAATTCCAAGGTCGCTCTTATTTACGGCCAGATGACTGAGCCGCCCGGTGCCCGCCTGCGGGTAGGGCTCACCGGCCTGACGGTGGCCGAGCACTTCCGTGACGAGGGACAGGATGTCCTGCTCTTTGTGGATAACATTTTCCGTTTCACCCAGGCCGGCTCGGAAGTCTCGGCGCTTCTGGGGCGCATGCCCTCCGCCGTGGGTTACCAGCCGACCCTGGCCAGCGAGATGGGCGCCCTGCAGGAGCGCATCACGTCCACCCGCACCGGGTCGGTGACCTCCATCCAGGCCATCTATGTGCCGGCCGACGACTACACCGACCCGGCGCCGGCGACCACATTCGCCCACCTGGACGCGGCCACCACCCTTTCCCGGCAGATCTTCGAGCTGGGCATCTACCCCGCGGTAGATCCCCTGACCTCCACCTCCCGGTTGCTGGACCCGCGGGTCCTGGGTGACGACCACTACAATACCGCCCGGGCTGTGCAGGGCGTGCTGCAGCGCTACAAGGAACTGCAGGACATCATCGCTATCCTGGGCATGGATGAGCTGTCCGAGGATGACAAGATCGTCGTCAGCCGTGCCCGCAAGATCCAGCGATTCCTGTCCCAGCCGTTCTATGTGGCGACCCAGTTCACCGGCCTGCCCGGCCGCTACGTCAGCGTCAAGGACACCATCGCCGGCTTCAAGGGGATCGTGGACGGCAAATATGATGATATGCCCGAGCAGGCCTTCTACATGGTCGGAACCATTGACGAGGCCATTGAGAAGGCCAAAGAGATGAAAAAGCAGGAGGCGGCGTAGTTTCGCCGGCTCGCCGAGAAACTCATGTCGCAAGGTCAGATTCATCTTGATGTGGTGACCCCGGAGCGCCTCGTCTTCTCCGAGGTGGTGGACGAGGTCATCCTGCCCGGCTCGGAAGGGTATCTCGGAGTGCGCCCGGGTCATGTGCCTCTCATGGTCGGCCTGGGTGTCGGCGAGTTGTCCTGGCGGCGGGGCGGCCGTCAGGACCGCATGGCGGTGGCCATGGGTTATGCCGAGATTCTCCCCGACCGGGTGGTGGTGCTGGCCGAAACGGCTGAGCGGGCCGAGGAGATCGACGGCCAACGCGCTCTCAGCGCCCGGCGCCGCGCCGAAGAAATGCTGGCTGGGAATCCCCATAAGCAGGTGGACATCGAGCAGGCCCGGGCGGCGCAGTTGCGTGCCGCCATCCGTATCTCGGTGGCCGCCAAGAAGGAATGAGGTACTTCATGCACATGCGCAACCGTCTGTTCCCCGTCCTGGCGGCGGCGGCTCTGATACTCGGTGGTTGTGGTGGCGCCGCCGAGCCGGTGGTCGGCGTTGTCCTTCCGTTCACCGGTGAAGCCGCTCCCTACGGCGAACATATCCGCGAAGGGATCAACCTGGCCGTGGAAGAGGTCAACGCCACCGGCGGTGTGAAGGGGAAACCCCTGAAGGTCCTTTTCGAGGACAGTGCCACCGATGACGAGACCGGCAAGGCCGCTGCCCGGAAGCTCATCGAACAGGATCATGTGCTGGCGATCATAGGTGGGGCAACCAGTTCCGTCACCATGGCCATCCTGGAGGATGTCTGTGAGCCTGCCAAGGTGGTCCTCCTCTCGCCGGCCGCAAGTTCACCCAACCTGAGCGGTAAGTCGCCTTATTTTCTCAGGGTCTACCCCTCGGACACCCTGGAGGCGGCCCGCATGGCCGACATGGCCGGCCATGAGTTGCGTCTGAAGAGACTGGTGATCTTTGCCGAGGCCGGTGAATACGGTCGTGGTTACAAGAAGGCGCTCATGGACCGTTACACCCGCATCAAGAACCGCAAGGTGATCAAGGTCTTCAATTTCATGCCGGGTGACCGGGACTTTGGAGCCATGATTCAGGAGGCTGCGGGCATCAATCCCGACGGGATCTTTCTCATCGGCTACATGGGCTCTGTCTCCAGCCTGGTCAATGACATCCGTGCTGCCGGCATCACCATCCCCATCCTGACCTCGGGCTCTCTCACCGACGATTTTCCCGCGGTGGCCGGTGCGGCGGCTGAAGGCGTGCTGTTTGCCAGTCCCAGCTTCAGAGCCATCGGCAACAAGGATCAGGTGGAGAGTTTCATCAAGGCCTTCAAGGCCCGGTATGGCCGTGAGCCCGGTGATTACGCCGCCTATGGGTACGATGCCCTGCGGGTCATGGCCCAGGTCATGGCAGCGGGGGACAAGCTCACGCGCACCGCTGTCCACATGGCCATCCGCACGCCGGCGTCCGAGTATGAGGGGGTGACCGGCAATATCCTGTTCGGCAACGAAGGGGATGTGGTGGCTTCGCCGACGACCTTCATCATCAGTGACGGCGCCATCATGCGCTACAAAGACTACCTTGAAGCCGGTGGCACCCCGCCCGGCCAGCCGTCCGACGGCAACGAGGACTGAGGCTGCCGCCAGCAAGCGGCCTTATCCTCATGCCCGAAAGACACGGCGGGACAGTCGGGCTTTCCATCGTCATTCCGGCCTTCAACGAGGCCGGGCGCATCGCCGCCAGCCTGCGCGCCATCCTGGAGTATCTTGAGGCGGCCGGCCGCGATGGTGAGATCATCGTCGTGGACGACGGCAGCCATGACGCCACCGTGGAGATGGTGAGTGGCATCCTTGGTGAGGGCGGCCCGCATCGGATTCTCACCGGACGCGCCAACCGCGGCAAGGGATTCTCGGTGCGGGAAGGAGCCCTGGCAGCCACCCGCCCCTGGACCCTTCTCAGTGATGCGGATCTCTCCACACCCATCGCCGAAGTGGATCGCCTGCTGATGGTAGCGATGGAGGGGGAGCTGGATCTGGTCATGGGCAGCCGGGCCCTGGCCGGATCCCGCATCGGCGTCTACCAGGGATGGCTGCGCCGCAACATGGGGCGCTCTTTCAACCTGGTGATGCGTGCCATCATCGGCCTGCCTTTCAA
Organism: Acidobacteriota bacterium; assembly: GCA_004356015.1. GTDB lineage: Bacteria > Acidobacteriota > Polarisedimenticolia > SMYD01 > SMYD01 > SMYD01. The sequence goes on from SMYD01000194.1 coordinate 39,036, forward strand.
GGACACCCAGTGCGGTTTCAAGCTCTGGCGAACCGCGAGCATCCGCCCGCTCCTGGGGCGGCTGACCATCGATGGCTTTGCCTGGGATGTGGAGTTGCTGGTCCTGGCGCGCCGCGCGGGCCTGAGCCTGGCTGAGGTGCCGGTGGAGTGGAACGACGTCGAAGGGTCCAAGGTGGCCATGGTGGCCGACCCGCTGCGCATGCTGCGCGATCTTGTTCGTATCCGTCTCCGCCGATGAAAGCCCTGACGGCAGGGACGATCCTGGCGCGGGCCGCCGGCGAGGGCGCCCGGCACGTGGCAGCCGCACGGGTCGGGGTGGTGCGCCTCTCGGGCGTATCCGGGTCGATGCGTACCTTGATGCTGGCCTCAGCGGCCCTGGAAGCCGGCCGCTGTCTGGTTGTCACGGCTCATGAGCGGGCCGCCAGAGCTATCTGCCAGGACCTGGAGGCGGCTCTGGTCGAACTGGCCGGGGCCGCGGGGGTGCGCTCGCCGGCGCTCCTTTCGTTCCCGGCTCTGGAAGCTGATCCCTACCAGGGAATCGCGGCCCACCCGCGTATCCTTGCGGAACGGGCCGGCACGCTGGCGGCGATCCGCCGGCTGCATCGCTGGGTCGCGGTGGCGCCCCTGGCGGCCCTGACAGCCCCTCTGCTGCCGCCGGAACAGTTCGATGCTCTCTTCATGCGTCTGCGCTGCGGCGAGGAGTTTCCGTTCGAGGCCCTGCATCTGCAGCTCGAGCGGGCGGGCTACGAACGGGTCGACCTGGCTTCATCTCCAGGGGACTGGGCGCGCCGCGGCGGCATCTTTGATATCTATCCCCCTGGCCTGGCCGATCCGGTGCGGGTGGAGCTGGAGGATGATCAGATCGCTTCGTTGCGTCTCTTTGATCCCCTCACCCAGAGGTCCCTGGAGGAGCGCTCCGAGATCGACATCCCACCGGCGCGGGAAGCCCCCCTGGATCACGAAGCCAGGAGGATTCTCAGGGAGACCCTTGAAGGCATGCCCCGCACCGGCGGGCGCCTGACGGGCACCGACCCCCTGGAGGCCCTGGCGCTGGAAGGCCGGTTCGCCGGCATCGAGTTGTGCACGGGTCTCTGGGCCGGGCGTGAAACCGACCTGCTGAGCTATGGCGACGGGGCCCTCCTGGTCCTGGATGAGCCGTACCACCTGGAAGCGGAGGCCGGCCAGCTTCTCGGCGATCTCGCCGCCGCCAGAGAGGTGACGGCGACACCACTGCCGGAGCCTTCGCGGTTGCTGCTGCCCCTTGACCGCCTGGGGGAGCGCCTTGCCGGTGCCCGGATGGAGCTTCACGATCTGAGTCTCCAGGAGGACGAAGACGAGAGCTGCGGCCTGCAGGTGGAGGTGGCCGGACGTACCCCGCGGGCCTACAACGGCCGCCTTCTGGATTTGGTGGGCGATCTGAGCGACTGGGGTGCCGCCGGGCGTCATACCCTGCTGCTCCTGGCGACCGAAGGATTGCTTGAGCGCACCCGGGAGGTTCTGGAGGAGCACGACCTCAATCCGGTTCTTCTGCCGGCCACCCTTCCCGCCGGTGGTGAGTTACCACGGCTGGCGCTGGCCCGGGGGCCGTTGTCACATGGATTCGAACTGGACGACCCTCCCCTGACCGTCCTCGGCGAGGGGGATATCTTCGGTGAGCGCCGGCGGAAGGCACCCCGGGGAGGGCGTCACCGCACCGCCATGTTCCGCTCCGATTTTCGCGACCTGGCGGTGGGGGATCCGGTGGTGCACATCGACCACGGCATCGGCCGCTTTCAGGGGATCCGCCGCCTGAGTGTAGAAGAAGGAGCCCGGGAGTTCATGGTTCTGGTCTATCGCCGGGAAGCGGTGCTCTATGTGCCGGTGGACCGACTTGACCTGGTGCAGAAATATTCAGGCGTCGGCGGCAAGCTGCCCCAACTGGATCGCCTGGGAGCGCCTGGCTGGGACAGAGCGCGCAAGAAAGTGCGGCGCGAGGTCCGGGACCTTGCGGATCAACTCCTGGAGCTTTACGCCACCCGTGCCGCCCTCACAGGCCGGGCTTTTTCAGCGGACACGCCGTTCCAGGCCGAGTTCGAGGCGGCCTTCCCCTACGAGGTCACCCCGGACCAGCAACAGGCCATCGTTGATGTGTACCGGGACATGGAGTCGGGGAGATGCATGGATCGTCTCCTGTGCGGCGATGTGGGCTTCGGCAAGACCGAGGTGGCCATGCGCGCCGCCTTCAAGGCGGTGGGAGACGGCACTCAGGTGGCCATGCTGGCACCCACCACCATCCTGGCCTTCCAGCATTTCAATACCTTGCGGGATCGTTTCGCGCCGTTCCCGGTGACCATCGAGCTCATGTCGCGCTTCACCTCGCGGACCGAACAGCGGGATGTTCTGCGACGGTTGCGCGAGGGAAGTGTGGATATCGTCGTCGGCACTCATCGCCTTCTGTCCAAAGATGTGCAGTTCAGGAACCTGGGCCTTCTGGTGGTGGATGAGGAACAGCGATTCGGTGTCTCCCAAAAGGAACGACTCAAGCAGATCAGCCGTAACGTGGATGTCCTGACGCTCACGGCCACGCCGCTGCCGCGAACTCTGCAGATGTCCATGGCCGGAGTCCGTGACATGTCGGTCATCGAAACACCACCCGAGAACCGCATGTCGATCCAGACGGTCCTTCTGCCGTTCCGCACCGGGGTCATCGCCCAGGCCATCCGGAGGGAAATCCGTCGCGACGGGCAGGTTTTCTTTGTTCACAATCGCATCGGGTCCATCGATGCCATGGCCACGGTGATACGCCGGGAGATCCCGGATGTCACCCTGGAGGTGGCCCATGGCCGCCTGGATGACAAACAGCTCGAGAGCGTGATGCTGCGCTTCATGGCCGGTGAATTCCAGGTGCTCCTGAGCACCACCATCATCGAGAACGGCCTGGATATTCCTCGTGCCAACACCATCATCATCAATCGCGCCGATCGCTTCGGCCTGGCACAGCTCTACCAGATCCGTGGCCGGGTGGGCCGCTCCGACGTGCCGGCCTATGCCTACCTTCTCATCCCGCCGCGGCGAAAGCTCTCCGACGTCGCGCGGCGGCGTCTCAAGGCTCTGCAGGAGTTCAGCGAACTGGGTGCCGGTTTCCGGGTGGCGGCCCGGGATCTCGAAATCCGCGGCGCCGGTGATCTCCTGGGAGCGCGGCAGCATGGTCATATCGCCGCCATGGGGTTTGATCTCTACTGTCGCATGCTCGAGGCGGCGGTCCAGGAGAAGAAGGGCGGGGCGCCGCCGGCGCCGGAAGTGCGGGTGAGTGTGGATCTGCAGGTGGACTATCGCCTGCCGGAACATTTTGTCGGCGATCCCCACCAGCGCTTGATCCTTTACAAGAGAGTCGCTGCGTCTGCCGAGAGCGGCGACATGGAGAGAGTGCGCGAGGAGATCCAGGATCGGTACGGGCATTTGCCCCGGGAAGTGGAGAATCTCCTGGCCATGGCCGCCATCCGGGTGCAGGCGGAAGCACTGGGGATTGTCCAGCTGGAAGTGGCGAATGGGCGTGTGATCCTCCAGTTCGTGGAAAACGCACCTGTGGACGGAGCCCGGCTGCTGGCCTGGATCCAGTCGGGAACCGAGATCAGCCTGTCGCCGTCGGGGGTGGTGACCATGCCGGTGGACGACGACCCTGAAGAACGGCTGGAGCAGGTGGCTGAGCTGCTGTGCCATATCCGCACGCAGGCCGCTCGTTCGTCCCAGGCCGGGTGAAGTGCAGCCTGAAGGGGGTGTAGAATGGAGGATAGCCATGAACAACGCATTTCCAGGTAAGACCCGCTGGATCGGTCTCGCTGCCCTGCTCCTGCTGGTGGCCACGGCCACCGGCGCTCCCGGCGCTGAAATCATCGAGGAAATCGCTGCAAGGGTGAATGATTCCATCATCGTGCGCAGCGAAGTTCAGGATCGCCGGGCCGCCCTCGTGCGGCAAATCGAGGAGGAAATGCCGCCGGAAGAGCGGGAAGAAACCCTGGCCCGGGCCCAGGAGGATGTCCTCTTCGACATGATCAACCAGGAGTTGCTGCTGCAGCGGGCCCGGCTCCAGTTCGACATGGACAAGTACTTCGACAATCTGCAAAAGGACTTCATGCGGAAAAACGAGATCAGCAGCCAATCGGAGCTGGATCTTTTCCTGAAAAACTCGGGATTGACGTCCAGCGAGTTCCGCCGCCTTCTGCTGCGTTCCAACGTACCCCAGGATGTGCTGCAGTTCGATGTCGCCCGCAAGCTGGTAGTGACCACCGAGCAGATTCAGGCTTACTACGACGAGAACCCGGACCGGTTCCTCCTGCCCGGAAAGGTGTCGCTGGGTGAGATCGTCATCCTGGCCGACTCCCGGGGCAGGGAAGAAGCCCTGGTCCTGGCCTTGGATGCGGTGGCGCGGGTTCGTGTCGGCGAGTCCTTCGATCAGGTGGCCCGTGATCTCTCAGAAGCACCATCCAAAGAGAAGGGCGGCAACGTCGGGCCGTTCGAGACCGGCGATCTGGCCCCAAACCTGGAGGCGCAGGCGTTTTCCCTGCCTCTGGGGACGGTGAGCGAGCCCATGGAAACCAGTTATGGCTATCACATCATGACCGTGATCTCCCGGACCGATGCCGGCCTGGCCCCCCTTGCTGAAGTTCGCGAGGAGGTCGAGCGTACCCTGCGCCAGAAGAAGTACGGGGAAGATCTTGACATCTTCCTGGGTAAGTTATGGGTGGACAACCAGGTGGTGGTCAATCCAAGGTACGCCACCGGTAAACTGGCTGATGGCGGACCCTACGCCACTCTTGAGGCCATTCTCTCCGGCGATAAACCGCTGGGGCCCCATCCTGAGGACCAGACAGGGGAGGACGCTGGCGACCCCCCGGAGTTGCAGCCGGCCACCGATGACCTCTCTTCTCGGGATGCGGCAGTGCCGGCCGGGGATACAGCGCCGGATACCGAGGCACCGGTCGGGGATGCCGGGACACCCCATGAGGGTCCGTCGAGGTGACGGGTGCGTCTCCATCTCCTGAGAAGGTTCACGGTAGCGCTGAGAAGTTTCCCGGGCAGCCGCTGCGTGTGGCAGGCTGGACCATCCGTCCCAATCTGGTCATGGCTCCTCTGGCAGGGCTGACGGATCCCTATTTTCGTGCGGTGATCCGTCGCCTCGGTGGCTGCGGTCTCATCGTGACTGAGATGGTTTCTTCCGAAGCGCTCACCCGGGGAAACGACAGGGAACTGCGCAAGATGCGCTTGCGGCAGGATGAGAGTCCCCTGTCGGTACAACTCATCGGTGGCAATCCCGACCGGATGGCCATCGCTGCCGCCATGGCCGAAGATGCCGGCGCCGACTTCGTGGACGTCAACATGGGGTGCCCGGTGCGCAAGGTGGTCAGGGGAAATGCCGGCGCGGCTCTCATGCGTGATACAGGCGTGGCCCGGCAAATGCTGACGAAGATGAAGAAGGCTCTTCGAATTCCCTTGACCGTCAAGATCCGGGCGGGCTGGAAACAAGGAGAAGGCTCAGCGCTGGAGATGGCACGCCTGGCGGAGGATTGTGGTGTCGCGGCCATCGCCGTCCATCCCCGCAGCCGCGCCCAGGCATTCAGGGGAGCCGCTGACTGGAACGTCATCGCGGAAGTCCGCGCCGGAGTTTCCATTCCTGTCATCGGCAACGGGGATGTGCGCACGGTGGAGGATGCCGATCGCATGGAAAAGGAAACCGGATGTCACGGGGTCATGATCGGCCGTGGCGCCCTGCTCAACCCGTTCATCTTCAACCAGATTGTTGACCACCGCAGCCGCGGCACCTACCGCTGGCTCGAACCGGATGAGATCCGCGGCATCATTCTCGAGCAGTTCCACGCGATCCTGGCTGGCGAGGATGAGAAAAACGCCATGCACAAGATGCGCACCTTCGCCGGTTGGTATTCTCGCGGTATTCCCGGGGGGGTTGAACTGCGCCGGCGCATCAACCATATTCGGGATCCAAGGGCTTTCATCGAGGTTGTGGAATCCATTCTCAGTGGCGGGGAACTCGATCTTGATCCCCGGCGAGGACCGTCGTACAATGTGTCTAAGGGTCGCCGCATGGACCCGAACACCAGGATAGATCACATCACAGAAGGTTCGCGCCCAGGGCGTGGATCCCATGCAGAGACGGAGTCGGGGACATGTCCAACCGCCAGTTGATTCGTCCCAATCTGGGTGATATTCGCCAGGAGCCGGTTGGTACGCCGCGGCGCAAGGCGGCACCGCCGGATGCCACCAGCGCCGAAGCCTACTATTACGTCAAGCAGATGGAGGCCGCCACGCCCATCGTGGTGGTTCTCAACGATGGCGAGCGCCTGGAAGGGATCATCGAGTGGTACGACAGGATGTGTATCAAATTGAAGCGTGAAGATGCCCCGGATCTGGTGATCATGAAGCATGCGGTGCGGTACATCCACAAACACGAGGATTTCGAAGATAAAGACCCGCTGCCCGAGGCTGATGATCCAACGGTGGGCAAATCCAGGAAAAGCACCCGCAAAACCTGAAGGCGGTCCGCCGCACGCCAGAGAGAGCGAACCGGTCATCTGCGATATCACACCGCCCCGGTTCCATGGCTTGCTCCATCACTCCGACAGCTCGTAGTTTATGTGTGTCGAGACCAGCCAGACCAATCCGGCAGGTTCATGCCATCGGTGTTCCTGCTCACCTCTGTGAATCATCCGGCCTGGGAGTTTGACGGGGCCACGGCCTGCCGCATGTCCGCGTGGATGCCCGGTGAGGCCGCGATGATGGAGCGCCCCTCCAGCCAGTTCCCGCCACCGGCGTAGTCGCTGATGCTGCCACCGGCTTCCTGTACGATCAGGCCGCCCGCCGCCACATCCCAGGGCGCCAGGCCCATCTCCCAGAAGCCGTCACTGCGCCCGGCTGCCACCCAGCACAGGTCCAGAGCCGCCGAGCCGTCCCGCCTCACGCCGGCCGAGATGGAGAGAAGGCGCCGGAACCCCTCCAGGTACTCATCCAGATGGGCCAGCTCGCGAAAGGGGAAGCCGGTGACAAGCAGGCTCTGATCCAGGCAATCCTGGCCGCTGACCCGGATCGGCTCCCCGTTGAGGGTGGCGCCGCGGCCGGCGGCGGCCATGAACATCTCGTCGCGCATGGGATCGAAGACGACTCCGGCCTTCAACTCACCACCATCCTGAAAGGCGATGGAAACGGCGAAGAACGGGTAACCGTGGATGAAATTCGTTGTCCCGTCCAGGGGGTCCACGATCCAGCGGCGGCCGGCAGTGGTCTTGCGCAGGGCGGATTCTTCGGCGAGGAACGGAATGCCGGGGCAGCTCGCGTCAAGACTGGCGACGACAAGCTCTTCAGCCTCACGATCCGCCTGGGTGACGAAGTCATGAAGCCCTTTGGACTCCACCTGCAGATCGCCCAGGCGAGCCTGGCGCCGGCGCAACAGGCCTCCGGCTTGCCGCGCCGCCCGCTCCATGGCCGTCAGGGGGGAACTCACGACGACCGCCGTCGCCGGGCCCGGGGATGTGCGGCCCGGTAAGTTTTCATGACGTGCTCCAGGGAGACGTGGGTGTATTGCTGGGTCGTGGCCAGGCTGGCATGTCCCAGCAGTTCCTGGATGGAGCGGAGGTCGGCGCCTGCATTGAGGAGGTGGGTGGCGAACGAGTGGCGCAGCCCATGGGGGCTGATACGGCCGGAGATGGCGGCCTTCTGCAGGGCGCTGTTCAGGACACGCCGTACGCTGCGGTCCGTGAGGCGGCCGCCGCGGTAATTGAGGAAGAGAGCCGGGGAGCTCAGGGACAGCCGCAGGCTGTCGCGGACGCCCAACCATTTCCTGAGAGCCGCGCGGGCCTTGGAGCCCAGTGGGACGATGCGTTCCTTGCGCCCCTTGCCCATGAGACGCACCAGTCCTTCCTTGAGAGTGAGATCCTGGCAGTCGAGCCCGGTCAGTTCGGAGACGCGGCAGCCGGATGCGTACAGCGTCTCCAGCACGGCCCGGTCCCGCAGGCCAAGGGGTTTGTCCTCGTCGGGTGCTTCGAGAATGGCGGCGACTTCATCCACAGGCAGATGGCGGGGAAGCCGTTGCTCACGACGGGGTGAAGCCAGTCCAACGGTGGGATCGATTTCGAGAAAACCCTCCCGGACCAGCCAGCGGAAGAAGGTGCGCAACGTCGCCAGGTGGCGCGCGATGGTCCGCTTGGTCAGTTCACGCCGGTGCAGCGCAGCCAGGTACCCGCGCACCGTGAGACGATCAACCTTGTCCGGTGCCGGTACGCCGGAGGAATCCTGTTGAAGCCAGCAACAGAAATCGTCGAGGTCGGAGCGGTAGGAGCGTTGTGTGGCCGGGGAAGCGTCACGCACGACGCTCAGGTAATCCAGGAACTGGTTGGCGGCGGTGCGCAAGGGAAGCCTCCCGCCGGCATCGTAGCGGGGCGAACGGAAGGCGTCAAAGGACCTCGGGGGGAGGTTCCGGGACTACTCGCCCTTGGCGCGGCGTCGGTAAGCGTGCATGGGCACCACCTGCCCGCGTGTTGCCGCGGCGCCGTCGCCTTTGAGGCTGGGCAGGAGATGAGTGGAAACGGCATAGTCGCGGAGTTTCGCCTGGAGAATCTTACGGCCACGATGCAGGCGGCTCATGACCGTGCCCATGGGAATCTCCAGGATCTCGGCGATCTCCTTGTACGACATATCTTCCATGAAATTGAGCAGGACCACAGCCCGGTACTCCGCAGGCAGAGCGGCCACGGCTTCTTCGACACGCCCGTCCACACTCTTCTCCAGCAGCAGCTCTTCGGGGTTCTTGTGGCGCTTGCGCAGGTCGTCGGGCGTCACGCTGTCGTAGAAATCTTCCACCTGGGCCCAGTCCACCTGGTCCGGGGTGCGCTGCACCTTGCGGTAATTGTTGATGTAGGTGTTCTTGAGGATGCGGAAGAGCCAGGCGCGTATATTGGTGCCGGTTGCGAAGCGATGGAAGAACCGGAAGGCGCGCATGAACGTGTCCTGGACCAGATCTTCAGCGTCACGGCTGCTGCGGGTCATCCTGAAGGCGAAATTATAGAGAGAATCGGCGTGAGGAAGAGCCACTTCCTGGAACTCCTGTTTGATTTCATCCGGCGTCCGGCGGAACATGTGCTCTCCCTTCGGTTTTCCCCTTGCACCACATTGGATGCCGGGGCGAAACCGGGGGTTACACCGGAAGGGCCCGGATGACGAGATCTCAGACCGGTTTGGTTGGAACGACGATTTCTTCGTCCGGGTCTTCCTCTTTTTCCGGCTTTCCCGCGGTTTCCACCGCCTCCATGACGGCCCCTGTGAGCCTGTCGGGTACCGGAATCTCCTCGTCGGGCCAGTGCCCCAGCCGGGCCGTGGCCCGGTAGGTTTTCTCCAGGCCGGCGCAGGCGCCGCAGGAGGCCAGATGTTCCGCCACCTCACTCTTGAGGTCCTGAGGCAGCTTTTCATCCACCCAGCTCAGCAGGAGAGACCGGACCAAGCCACAGTCGCTCATCCCGCCGGCACTTCCGAGGCGGGGGAGGAGAGGGAGTCGCGGAGACGCAGCCGGGCCCGGTGCAGCCGGGATGCGGCTGTGGCGGGTGTCAGGGCGAGAACGGCACCTGCCTGCACGGCGTCCCGGCCACAGGCATCCATGAGGACCCAGGCGCCCCGCAGATCGGCAGGTAACCGCCGCGCTTCCTGTCGCAGGCGCGCCCGCAATCGGCGCCGGCTGTCGTCATTTTCCAGCAGGGGGCTCCAGTCCACCGTTGCTGAGGGAGGAGATTCGACTGTGGGCTTGCCGCCACTGGCCAGCGCCTGGCGGAGCACGAAGCCCGCCAGCCAGGTGTCCAGTTCCTCCTCCTCGGCCCGGAACGCCGTGCGCTTGAAGGCGGTGGCCAGGGCCGTGGTCAGGATCTGGAGAGCCCTCTCTTCGTCACCGCTGAGCCGGAACGCCAGCCGGTAGAGCTTCGTTCCGTGCTCGCGGACAAACCGTTCCAGAGCTTTGTCGTCGTTTTTCTTGAGTTGACGCAGAAGGCTGCGTTCATCCTGCCAGCCTGGTCGTATCCTGGGAATGCGAGCCGTCATTCTATCCTCCCTGAACCGCGGTGGACCCATGATCGGGCAGATTCAGTGATGCACAAAACGCGGCCAGATCGGCCAGTGCCCGCTCGCCGTGGCGGCGGTTGCGCTCCCGGCGGCCCCGCCGGCCGCGACCGGCGTCGGGCAGGGCGGGAAAGAGGCCGAAGGAGATGTTGGTGGGGACGAAATGGCGCGGGTCGGCTTCGGTGATGTAGTGGGCCAGGGCCCCATGGGCCGTGGTGGGTGGGAAGGGGCGCGGCTCCTGACCCCGCGCCAGAGCGGCAGCGCCGGTGCCCGCCATGAGGCCGGCCGCGGCCGACTCCAGGTACCCTTCCACGCCCGAGATCTGGCCGGCAAAGAACAGGCCGGCACGCGCCCTGGTCTGGTAGGTGGGGCGCAGCACCCGCGGGCTGTTGATGAACGAGTTGCGGTGGATCTGGCCAAAGCGGATGAATTCGGCCTTTGCCAGCCCGGGAATCAGGCGCAGGATCCGTTCCTGCTCGGCGAATTTCAGGTGATTCTGAAAACCCACCAGGTTGTAATGCGTGGCGGCGCGATTGTCCTGGCGTAGCTGGACCACGGCATGGGGCCGGCGTCCGGTGCGCGGGTCCACCAGGCCCACCGGTTTCATGGGTCCAAAACAGAGGGTGTCACGGCCCCGCCGGGCCAGTTCCTCGATGGGCAGGCATCCCTCGAAGAAGTGATCCTTCTCGAATTCATGCCATGTCACCGGTGCCGCTTCCATGAGGGCGTCGTAGAACCGGTCGTACTCTTCTTTATTCAGCGGGCAGTTGAAGTAGTCGCCGGCGGCATCGTCGCCGCGATCGTAGCGTGAGCCCTTGAAGGCGATGGTGGTGTCAATGGTCTCGGCCTCCACCACCGGTGCTATGGCATCATAAAAATAGAGGGCATCCTCCCCGGTGAATTCGGCGATAGCGGTGGCCAGTGAGTCGGAGGTGAGGGGGCCGCTGGCGATGATGGTGATGTTCTTCGTACCGGGCAGCTCGGTGACTTCGTCATGCCGGATCTCGATCTCAGGGCGGCTCTCCAGGGCGTCACGCACCTGCCGGGAAAATTCTGCGCGGTCCACCGCCAGGGCCGACCCGGCCGGCACCTTCGCGGAATCGGCTGCCTTCAGGATGATGGAGCCGAAACGCCGCATCTCTTCCTTCAGCAGCCCGGCGGCGTTGGTGATGACGTCCGAGCGAAACGAGTTGGAGCAGACCAGTTCGGCCAGGTCACCGGTCTTGTGGGCCGGAGTGGATCGCCCGGGCCGCATTTCCCAGAGAACGGTCCGCACGTTCCAGCGTGCGAGTTGCCAGGCAGCTTCGCAGCCGGCCAGGCCTCCGCCGATGACATGGACAGGTTCGTTCACCCATCACCCTCACTTCTTCGGTTCAGGAGCGACCACCGCCTCCTGGAATCTGCACTCCTCACCGGGGGGCAGGGGTTTGTGCCAGGCCACGAAGTCGCAGTCAGTGTAGCCGGTGCAGGCGACGAACTCGTCGGAGCGAACCGGGCTGACCCTTCTATCACCCCCCCCTTGCATAGCGGGGTCCAGGAAAGGCCCGGGCGAGGCTCCTCAATTCCAGTTCCAGGAGGGCGGAAACCAGGGCCGGCACGGCCAGTCCGGTCCGCCGGGCAAGATCGTCGATGGACCTGGAATCGGCAGGATCCAGGGCGTTCCAGACCTCCAGGGCCGCCGGTTCCAGGTCGGGCGGAGGGGCCTCGAGGCGGGCGGCGATGCGCCGGGCAACCCGGCGCATGATGTCGGCAGGAAATTCATCCACCACGTCGGCGGCCGAGGTGGTGAGCCGGGCCCCCTGGCGCAGGAGGTCGTGGGTGCCATGGCTGCCGGGGGCCGTGACCGGACCGGGCACGGCATAGACCTCGCGGCCCTGGTCCAGGGCCAGGCGTGCGGTGATGAGAGACCCTGAGCCGATGGCTGCCTCGACGACCACCACGCCCCGGGCCAGGCCACTGATGATGCGGTTGCGCCAGGGGAAATGCCGGGGCAGGGGGGGTGTTCCCGGTGGAAACTCACTGAGCAGGGCACCTCGGCAAGCCACTGCGGCAGCCAGGCGTCGGTGCTCCGGCGGATAGATGACATCCGGACCGCTGCCCAGGACCGCCAGCGCCCTGCCGCCTGTGGCAGCCAGGGCGCCACCGTGGGCCGCGGCGTCGATGCCGCGGGCCAGTCCCGAGATCACGGTGACCCCTCCTTCTGCCAGGTCTCGGGCCAGGATCCGTGCCATGGCCAGCCCGTAGGGGCTGGCCCGGCGTGAGCCGACGATGGCGACCGCCGGGTCGTCGGCTTCCAGGATGCTGCCGCGCACATAGAGGACGGGAGGCGGGTCATCGATCTCCTCGAGAAGGGAGGGATAGGCCGGGTCTCCACGGGTCAGAACCGTTATCTGTGCCTTTTCCAGACGGGGACGGAGTTCCTCAGCCTGGCGTTTCAGTATCGCGGGCTGGGGGGTGAGCTGGGTCAGGGCTTTGTCGGGGTCGCCCCCCGAAGCCTCCAGAGCCTTGCGCAGCGCGCCGGGTGATACGGGGAGAAGAGAGAGGGCCATCCAGGTGAGGCGAGAACAGGTCGCCACCATGAAACACCTCCATGGGGAAGGGGAGGGTGCTGACAGGGGATGTCAGGGATGCAGGGAGAAAGAGATGATCATCTTATCTTATGAGTGGACGCCGCCTGATATCCGCCCACAGGTCGCCCAGCAGGTAGAACGAGCCGGCCACCAGCAGGACGCCTTCCCGGGGCGTGGCGGCAAGAGCGGCTCGCCAGGCTGCACGTGGGTTCACGAAGGCCGCGGTATGGAGAGGCATAAATTCCTTTAAAGCCTTTAATTTCATACCTCTGGGGTGTTTTGGTTGGGTTAGAATGACGGTGTCAACCAGCTTGATTAAAGGTTTCAGCATGGCTCTTGCATCCTTGTCGGCAAGGACGCCGAACAGCAGGGTCACCGGACGGTCATCGGCCAGGTCGCGGATCTCGTGTGCCAGGCAGATCGTCGCAGCAGGATTGTGGGCGGCATCGACCACCAGCAGCCGCCCGCTGCTCAGACGGCGGCGTTCGCAGCGGCCCGGCAGGGACACCCCGGCCAGGGCGCTGCGCAGCGCTTTCGCGGAGGGGAGGTGGCCACCGGTCCGGGCCAGGAGCGCTGTTGCCGCCATCACCCCGAGAACCGCCTGCGCACCCTGATGTTCGCCGCGAAGCCCCAGGCGCACATCGGTCATATGGGCCGGAAGCCGGCGGCCGGCCACCGGACGGGCGCCGGTCAGGTCCAGATCCCATCTGCCGGACCTGCTGCGGCGGGCAACGTTGCCGGACAGGGACGTGAGACGTGCGCCCCGGCTCCGGCATTCACGGCGAAAGACACGCAGCAGTTCGCGCCGCCATTCGAGGGTCAACACATCCTGTTCAGGCTTGATGATGCCCGCCTTGTTCCAGGCGATGCGCCCCAGCGTGTGACCCAGGTACTCGGTGTGGTCCCGGTCGATGCCGGTGATCACCGCCACCTTTGCGGGGATGACGTTGGTGGCGTCAAACCGTCCTCCCAGGCCGACCTCGAAGACCCCGGCCGTGGCGTGGCCGGCGCGGGCCTGCAGGAGAGCCGCCGCGGTGAGAACCTCGAAGTAGGTTGGCTGCTGGCTCAACCGGCGCCCGCGCCTCAGTCGCGTCACCGCCGCGTGGACCTCGGCGAGACGCAGGCTCAGGGCCTCGCGGCGGATGGGCCGGCCATCAAGGCGTATGCGCTCGCGCGTGTCGGCCACATGGGGCGAACTGTAGAGCAGGGTGCGCTCACCCGCTGCGGTCAGCGTGGCTGCCACCATGGCCGCCGTGGAACCCTTGCCGTTGGTGCCGGCAACCAGCACCACCGGCAGTCCGTGTTCAGGATGGCCCAGAGCAGCCAGCAGGGTGCCGACGGCATCCAGGCCCAGCTTGACACCGAATCGCTGGCGGGCACTCAGCCACGCGAGAGGGTCGGCGGCCACCGGGCGGGAGTCCGCGTCAGGAGCCGGCCGGCAGCGCCGGGTCGGCGGGAACCGGGTCCATGAGCAGGCGCAAACAGGTGATCAGTTTCTCGCGCATCTTTTTGCGTTCGACGATGAGGTCGACCATGCCGTGCTCCAGGAGAAACTCGGAGCGCTGGAACCCTTCCGGAAGTTTCTGGCGGATGGTCTGTTCAATGACCCGGGGTCCTGCGAAGCCGATGAGGGCGCGGGGCTCGGCGATATTGAGGTCGCCCAGCATGGCGTAGGAGGCAGTGACACCACCTGTGGTGGGGTCGGTGAGGATTGAAATGTACGGGATGCCGGCATCATCCAGCCTGGCCAGCGTGGATGAGATCTTGGCCATTTGCATCAGGGAGAGAGCGCCTTCCTGCATGCGGGCGCCGCCGGAGGCGGAGATGATGATCAAGGGGTGCCGGCGCTCGAGAGCACGCTCGGCGTTGCGCGTTATCTTCTCGCCCACCACCGAGCCCATGGAGCCTCCCATGAAGGAGTACTCCATGGCCGAGATCACCACGGGAGAGTCTCCCATGCGGCCGGCGGCATTGATCACCGCGTCGTCCATGCCGGTCTTCTCCTGGTACTGCTTCAGGCGATCCTTGTAGGGCTTGGTGTCGATGAAGCGCAGCGGGTCGGTGGCGATGATTCCCATGTCCAGCTCTTCGTAGATGCCGTTGTCGAACAGGGTTGTCAGCCGTTCCCGCGCCGAGATGCGAAAATGATAGTTGCACTTGGGGCAGACGTTGGCCCGTGCGAGAACCTCCTTGCGGTAGATGATCTCCTTGCAGGAATCGCACTTGACCCACAGCCCTTCAGGGATGACGGTGCGATCCTCGCCACTGATGGCGGCCTTGGGCTGCTTGTTTTTCTTGAACCAGGCCATCTATACCTCGAGCCGGGCGTGGTGATTCAAGAGCCGGTCTCGACGTCTGAGGCCAGTCTACCCGATCGATCCAGCAGCTTGTTGAGAGTGGCCACCAGCTTGACGGTGTCCATGGGCATCTCGAGGAAGTCATCGGCCCCATGGGTATGCATCGCCTCGTGGCGGTATCTGCGTCCCTTGTATATGGAGCTCATGACGATCACCGGTGTCTTGCGCCCGAGGGTTGTTTTCTTGAGGTCGGCACAGACTTCAAATCCGTGTACCTTGGGCAGCATGGCTTCCAGCAGGATGAGATCCGGTTCATGCTCGAGGAAGGTCGCCATGCCCGTGGCGCCGTCCTTGGCCAGGAGAACCTTGAATCCATTCTCCTCCAGAACCTGGCGATGTTTTTCCTGACTGCGCGGGTCATAGTGAATCACGAGGATCGTGAATGAGGTCATGGATATCCCTGAGGCATGAAAGTGACGGCGTGAGGCTAACACAGCGGCTCGCGCGCTGGCAACGACGTGCCTTATCGGGTAAAAAAGACGTGATATGGACTTGAGAGCTCACGGGGAACTGGCGTGTGCTGGACTCTCGGCGGCACGGCGCTGGGCCGGCCGGACCGCCTCAGGCGATACCTATCTCGAGGAGATCATGGCGGTTACCTGGCGGCGCGCCGCCGGCCGGGCTGTTCCTCTGCAGGTTTATCATGACCGGGGCGCCGCCATCCGGGTCTGGGTGGGTGACGAATTGCACCTGGCCTCCGCTGACGGGCCCGCAGGCCCGGCGGTGATCGCCTGCCTTCGCCAGATGGAATTACCGGCGGTGAGGGGGGTCTCGGCCATGGGGGCCGTGGATGGCCTGGCGGCCGGCCGCGATCTGCCTCGAGCCCGGGCCTCGGGGGATGAAGCCGATTTTCTCGCCCATCTGGAGGCGGGGTTACGCCGGGAGATGGGCCAGATGAGCTGGGATCTCTCCCTGGAGGATCGGGCCCGGGTCACCCTGGTGGCCGATGACCAATCCCGCCTGGCCTCCGAGTCGTACCGCTGGCTGCGCCTGCGCATCAGCGGCCGCGGTGAAGGCGGACTCGCCGGCTGGTCCGGTGGCGCCGGTGATCTGGACTCCTTGAGCCGGACGTGGCCGGTGGCCCGCCTCGCCGGCCTTCTCAGGCGACGCTGGCAGGGAAGCCGGGTGCCTCCCGGCAACCGCCCGCGCTGTACATCCGACACGCCGGTGGTCTTTGCCGCCGGCAACGGCGCCCTCCTGCTGCACGAGATGATTCATGGCCTGGAAGCGGACCAGCAGGCACGGGGATGGTCCGTCTGGCCACCTCAGGGCGGCAAGGTGTCTTCTCTCCTGACCATCTGGGACGATCCCACACGATCCGGCCTGCGGGGGTCGTATCGTTCTGATGATGAGGGCAGGCCCGCACGTCGCCGTCTTCTGGTGCGGCAGGGCCGCATGGTCGGCTCCCTGGGCGACCGTCGCCACGCCGGCGGAGTCGCCGGCGCTGAAGACGGCCATGGGCGGCGGTCATCGCGCCATCATCCGCCCCGCCCCCGCAGCGCCAACCTCTATATGGCCGCAGGAGACATGCCGACGTCTGCCATGAGTGTGGTCCCCCGCCCGGTGCTGTGGATTCATGATCTGGAAACTGGTGCCACCGATCCCCTGACCGGCCACGTCTGCCTGCTTGTCAGTGACGGGGAGTGGTTTCAGGATGGCCGCCCACTGGGGCCGGTCAGCGGCCTCTCCCTGCAGGGTTGGCTTCCCGACATTCTGGCGCGCGTGGATCGGGTCGCCGATGAGCGGACTGCCGACAGTGGCGCCGCCACCTGTGGTCGCGATGGCGAGGGCGTTCCCATCGGCTTCCTGACCCCGGCGTTTCGCACCTACGGCCTCACGGAGACCGCGTGAATCCCGTGCTGCTCCTGCAGGAGGCCGCGGCAGCAGCCCGGGCCGCCGGCGCCGCCCGCGTGGATGTTTTTCACCGCAGTTCCCGCACCCGTCTTCTTGTTCTCGAGGCCGGCAGGCAGGAGTGGATCGAGCGCAGTGAGGAAGGCGTGGCCGTGCGCGCCTGGGCCCGTCAGGGTGAAGCGGCCCTGGCGGCCGAAACCTGCGGTATCGATCCCCGGGAACTGGGCCGTCGCGCCGCCCTGGCCGCCGGCCTCACCGCGCCGGCACGGCGGGCGGCCAGGGCGCCCGTTGAGGGTGAGCATGAGCCAGTGGCTGAAGCGCAGGGAGAGTCCCCCGATCTCCCCATCTTCGACCCGGAGTTCCTGCGGGCCAGCCGGAAGGATCTGGAGCACCGCCTGCGGGAACTGGCCGCCGCCGCCGGCGTCGCCTGCCGGGCCGGTCTTCCCAGGACCACGCGGTCTGTCCTGCGCCTGGCCACCATGGACCGCCACCTCCTGACCGTGGATGGTCGCCGGCAGTCATCCCGCTCGACACTGGTCTCTTTTCACCTGCGTTTCCCCAGCGCCTACGGACTGAGTTCCATCGAGATCGTGTCCCGCCGCCTGGCCGATCTGGATACGGCGCCCCTGGTGCCCTGGCTGGCGGCTCACCCGACGCCGGCAGCCTCCCTGGAATACTGGCGGGCCACGCCCGCTGAGGACGGCGAGACGGCCTTGACCCTGGCGCCCAAGGTCATGGCTTCCCTGATGGTGAGCGTGGCCGCCCGCGCGGCCGCCACGGGGAAAGCTCTGGCCTGGCCGGCGCCGGCCACTCTGCGCGACGACCCTCTCATCCCATGGGGGCCGGGCGCGACCCATCTCGATGGGGAGGGGAACGCCACTCGTGCCCAGACCCTGGCGGGGCCCGGAGGCTCGACTGCGGAAGGTGCCGTCCCGGTCGCCCTGGCGCCGCTGCGGATGTCGTTTCGCGAACCACCGCGACCCCTGCCGACCAATCTGGTGCTCCAGGGCCTGCCGTCCGGCAGCAGCGCTGCCGCGGCGTCCCGCCTGCACCTGCTGGATGTGGTGACCCGCCACGGCGGGTGGCTGGTGGTGCGCGGCACCAGGCGGCTGGATGAAGGGGGCGACAGGCCGGTCCTGGTGGAGATCCCGGCCCGGGTGGAGACGTTCTTCTCCCGGCGGGCGACCGCTGGGCCGTCCCAGCCCTTCCTGGTCGCAGATGCTTTCATCTCGACGCCGGAGGTGACCGTTCCCGGCTGGACCCTGCAGCGGCTCTCATAGCCTGCCGGGGAATCCGGCCATGCCACCGGGACAACGTCCGCCGGCATCATGTCGGCGATCATCTGCGTGGGGCCTAGAGGATAAGCCAGCGGATACCCAGGCGCAGGGAATAATCGGCTTCCAACTGGTCGCCATGGAGATTTTCCACCACCGGGAGTTGCAGGGATCCCTCCACCAGAAAGGTCCGGCCGATCATGTACTGGATGCCGGGCGCGATGAACAGGCTGGTGCCGCCGCTGGCGGCGACATCCGTGCCCCCGGCGCGGTTCCTCTCGTTGTGCACGCCATTGAATTCAAGAAAGATATTCAACTGGGGCGAAGGATAGGTCCCGTAGACTCGTGGTGAAGCGCGGAAAGCGAGAGCGGCATCAAACTGGAGCATGTTGCCGAACCGAAACCCGTCATCGCCGGTCTTGACCTTGTAGATGAGGTCGCCATTGATGCCCCAGCGCTGCCGCAGGGCGGTGATGACGGCACCGCCCGCGTAATCCACCGAGCCGGTGCCCAGTTGCAGGGATGGTGGCAATAACAAGCCGTCCGCTGAGCGCTGGTCATCTTCACCGGTGGGAAGTTTGAGGAAAGCGAGAAGGCTCAGCCGGGTTGTGCGCCGCGGGCGATCGCGCTGCACAATCCGGTACTTGGCTTTCAAGGTCAGATCACCGAAGCCGGAATCGCCCAGGCGCCGGCGCTGGCCGCCTTGGGACAGGACCAGTTCCTTGTCCAGGTAGGCGATGGCGCCTGCGATCACCAGGCGGTTGGGGATGATCTCGTAAGGTACGATGAGGGGTACAGCCAGGACGCTCAGATCACGTCCTGGAGCAGACCTGTCCATGCGGTCAACAAACGAGCGAAAGGCCGCCCCCTGCAAGCCGGTGACGAAGGCCGTCTCGGTCCGTGGCGGCGGGCCGTTGGCGTATACGCTCACCGGGACGGCAGCCAGAACGAAGAAAGACAGGGCCCCCCATGAGCGGCTGCCGCGAGGGTCCGGCATCAGCAGGTTCCTGCATGGATTTCCGGCTCGATCAGCCGGGCAGGAAGACCATCGTCGCGGGACATCAGGGAACCGCGGCGGCAGCGGCGCTGTATTCATCAACAGTGAGGGTGTAGGAAGAGGGCTCCTGCCCATCCATGTTCCGTTCCAGGATTTCGCCGCTGA
>SMYD01000195.1 GCA_004356015.1 Acidobacteriota bacterium
GATCCTGGAGTGGTACACACCGGCAGGCCGGGCAGAGACGCTGGTATCGGGGCTGGCACCATATGGAGCGTTTTCCCTCTCCCCCGATGGCAAGCGGCTGGCTGTCACCTTGGCCCGTTACTACGACGAACTCTGGCTCTATGATCTTGCAGGCGGGACAAGAACCCGCCTGACAGACGGACCGACTGAAGGG
Source organism: Acidobacteriota bacterium (assembly GCA_004356015.1). Classification (GTDB taxonomy): domain Bacteria; phylum Acidobacteriota; class Polarisedimenticolia; order SMYD01; family SMYD01; genus SMYD01. The sequence goes on from SMYD01000195.1 coordinate 194, forward strand.
CGTGGACCAACCTGGACTCGCGATGGAAGCATGATCACCTACGCCACCAATGTTGCCGGGAATGAGGATATCCGCTGGCAAAAGGCAGATGGGACCGATGGCGGTGAACTCCTCGTGAGTGGTCCTCACCGCGAGCGCCCATCGAGCTGGCACCCTGATGGGCAGACTCTCGCCTACGTGGAGGCCGACCCCACAACGGGATCCGATATCCACCTCCTCGTTCTGGGCGACGAGCCCACATCCATGCCCTTCCGCGTGACCGGTGCCGATGAGCACTCGCCGCGCTTCTCGCCCGATGGGACTCTCATCGCCTATCTCTCGGACGAGACGGGCCGGCACGAGGCCTATGTGGAGACCTTTCCCGAGGGAGACAGTCAAATCCAGGTTTCAGGCTCGGGCGCGGTCGATCTGCGCTGGAACGGCAAGGGAGACCGATTGTACTTTCTCACTCCCTTGGCGCAGGGTCGCCGGATCCTGATGGAAGCCTATGTGAGCCGGCAGCCGGAGCTGTCCTCTCTTGCGCCGCAAGAGGTCATCGAGGGACCCTTCATGCCGGTCTTCGACATCGATCCCTTCGAAGAACGGTTTCTCATGTCGCGCTTCGCCCGCGAGCAACTCCCCCCCCGCAAGGGCTGGCTGATCCACGACTGGCATGGTGGCCGCCCCGGGAATTGATGGTCAAAGGCCTGCGCCGCAGTGCTTGCAGAAGATTGCGTCCAGATCGTGGCCCTCACGCAGACAGTCGGGGCAGCACTGGGTGGTCACCGGCCTGGCCGTCACTCTGGCCAGTTCGGTGGAGAAGATGCCTGTGGGAATGATGATCAGGCTGTAGCCCAGGAGCATGGCGACGGCCGCGATGACCTGGCCGAAGACCGTGCGCGGGGCGATGTCGCCGTAGCCCACGGTGGTCACTGTCACGATGGCCCAGTAGATGCCACGGGGGATGCTGGTGAATCCAGCCGCCTCGCCCTCCACCACGTACATGGCCGTGCCCATGATCAGCACCAGGGTCAGGATGATCATCATGAACACCGTGATCTTGGTGCGGGTTCCCCGCAACGCCTCCAGAAGGGAACTCAGCTCCTTCAGATGCCGGGCAACCTTGAAGACCCGGAAGACGCGCAGGAGCCGCAGGGCGCGAATCACCAGCAGGGACTGGGCGCCGACAAAGACCAGGCTCAGGTACGTGGGCACGATGGCCAGGAGATCGACCACACCGAAGAAACTGGTGACGTAGCGCAGTGGCCGGCGCACGCTCATGAGCCGCACCAGGTATTCCACCGTGAACAGGATGGTGAAGAGCCACTCCACGAAGCGCAGAGCGGAGCCGTACCGCGCGCGGATACCGGCCACGCTCTCCAGCACCACCGCCACCACGCTGACCCCGATGGACACGAGCAGAACGATGTCGAAGGCGCGGCCGGCGGGAGTATCGGCCTCGAAGATCACCTCGTACATCCGCTCGCGCCACGGCGCCGATGGCTGCTCCGAATCGTTCATTGCAATCCTTCCTGCGAGGGCGTGGCGATCGTCATTTTGGGATTCTACCTCAGGACCCGGCGCCCTGGCTGAAGATCAAGTCCAGGAACTGCCAGCCTGCCACATTCATGTTAGGCTTCTCTGGCATCGGCGGCGATGGAGAAAAAAAGGAGTCTGCTTGCGATATTTGCTTCCTGTCCTGGCAATCATGGTTTCCCTCGTCACGGCCCAGGTCCCGACACTTGCCGAGGACTGGCCGGAGTGGCGTGGTAGCGGCCGCCAAGGTGTGTGGAACGAGGACGGCATCCTCGCACGCTTTCCCGCAGAAGGGTTGGTCTACACCTGGCGGGTTCCGATTCACGAGGGCTATGCGGGGCCGGCGGTGGCCGGGGGGCGCGTCTTCGTCACCGACTTCGTGCGAGAGAAAGGCATCCACGGCACTGAGCGCGCCCTGTGTCTGGACGAGAAGACGGGCAAGCTACTCTGGAAGCACGAGTGGAAGGTCGACTACGCGGGCACCCAGCCGACCTGGGCCAGCGGACCCCGGGCCACCCCCACGGTCGCAGGCAACACCGTCTACATCGTGGGCGGCATGGGCCGCTTGTTCGCCTTCGACACACGCACGGGAGAAGTGCGCTGGCAGCATGACTTCGCCAAGGAGTTCGCCGCCGCCATCCCCACCTGGGGAGTTACCAGCGCACCCCTTGTCCACGAGAATCTCCTCATCGCCCTCGTGGGCGGCGAGGAAGACGCCCAGGTGGTCGCGTTTGACAGGGACACCGGCAAGGAAAAGTGGCGGGCGCTCCCGTCCGCCGGCGACCCGGGTTACGCACCACCGGTCCTGGTGCATGCAGGGGGTGTGGATCAACTCATCATCTGGCATCCCCGGGCGGTCAGTTCGCTGAATCCACGAACCGGCGAGGTCTACTGGGAGCAGCCGTTCGAGATACGGATGGGTCTCACCGTCGCCACACCGGTCATCCATGACAATCACCTGCTCGTGTCGGCCTTCTACGACGGCGCCATGATGCTGGAACTGGATCCAGAGAAACCGCTGGCCAGACGGCTCTGGCAGAAGAAGGGCACCAGTGAGCAGCCGGCAGACACCCAGGCGCTCCATGCCTTGATCTCCACGCCCGTCCTGGACGGAGATTTCATTTACGGTATCGACAGCTACGGTGAACTGCGCGGGCTCAAGGTCGCCAACGGGGCCCGGGTCTGGGAATCCCTGGAGCTGTTCGGCAAGCCGACGCGCTGGGCTGCGGGCCTCATGGTCCGGCATGGCGACCATTACTTCATCAACAACGATCGGGGTGAACTCATCATGGCGCGCTTGAGCCCTGAAGGCTATGAGGAGATCGACCGCACCGAGCTCATCGAGCCCACATCCAAGGGTGGCGGCCGCCGCGAACGGGGCGCCGTGCTCTGGTCTCACCCCGCCTACGCCAACCGCCACATCATCGTGCGCAACGATCGCGAGATCGTGCGGGCCTCCCTGGAGGCCACCCAGCCTGAGAACCCGGACGCCGCCAGATAGCCATGCAATTCATTCAGATCAGCGGCCGTTCCCTGCTCGCGGTCTTTTTTCTGACCACATGGGGATTCACGCTCCTGGCAGCCACACCAGCATCGGATCTGCGGGTCAACGCCGGACGAATCGAGGCCAGGATTCTCCAGCTGGGCACCTTCGGCGCCAATCCCGGGGGCGGTGTCAGCAGGGTGGCATTCTCCGCTGCGGACCTTCAGGGCCGAGAGTATCTCATGGCGTTGATGCGCGAAGCAAAGCTCGAGGTCACCGTTGATGCTGCCGGCAACATCATCGGGCACAGAGCGGGGAGCGACCCTGCTCTTCCACCGATCCTCTTCGGCTCACACAGTGATTCCGTGCCCAACGGTGGCAACTACGACGGCCAGGCAGGCGTTCTGGCAGCCATCGAGGTGGCCCAGGTCCTCTTTGAGAATCATGTGGTCACCCGCCACGCGCTGGAAGTGATCATCTTCGTCGATGAGGAAGGCGGCCTCATCGGCTCCAAGAGCTTCGTCGGCCATCTGAGCCCGGGGGTCCTGGCCGAGCAGAGCCATGCAGGAGTCACCATCGCCGAGGGTATCCGGCGGCTGGGGGGCGACCCGGAGCATCTGGATCACGCTGCCCACAGGTCCGGCGAGTATGCCGCCTTCCTGGAGATGCACATCGAGCAGGGAGCCGTCCTGGATAGTGAGGGAATCGACATCGGTGTTGTCACAGGTATCGTCGGTATCGACTGGTGGGACATGATTGTCCAGGGGATGGCAAATCATGCCGGCACGACGCCCATGGACAGGCGCCAGGATGCTCTCATCGCCGCAGCGCAACTGGTTCTGGCAGTTAACCGCATCATCACCTCCGAGCCTGGAGCCCAGGTGGGGACCGTCGGCCGCATCCGTGCCGAGCCCGGCGCGCCCAACGTGATTCCCGGCCGTGTGGTGGCAAGCCTGGAGATCCGTGATCTGTCCAACGCCCGTATTCTGGATCTCTTTGCCCGCATCGAAACCGAAGCACTCGGCATAGCCCGCGCCACCGGCACCACGATCTCCTTTCGCAAAAGCCCCATTCACGAGACCGCCGCGGCAACAGACGGCGCCATCCGCAACACCATCGCCAATGTTGCCAGGCGACTCGGCTACTCCAGTAAGCGCATGCCTTCAGGCGCCGGGCATGATGCACAGGCCATCGCCAGCATCATGCCCATGGGCATGATCTTCGTGCCCAGTGTCGGCGGTATAAGTCATTCACCCGAGGAATTCTCTGATTCGGAGGCCGTGGCCAGAGGCGCCAACGTCCTCCTGCACACCATCCTCGCCCTGGATGGGAACCCACGAGAGCGGTCGCTCAAACCTGAAGAGTAAGCCTGGAGCCTCGGCTCCCGTGAGATCTGGAGCGGGGCTAACGGCTGCTGTTCCCCCGCATCTGCAATCCCAGTTGCACGATGAGGCGGTCGTCGCTGATGACGACGCCCTGGATCAGGGCCTGCACCGGGATGGGTTGTCCATCGGGGCCGTCCAGTGTCCAGCTCAGGCGGCGGGGAAGGTCTGCGGCGGGCAGGAGTGACGCCAGATCGATATCCACCGGCAGCAGAACGTCCGGGACCGCCTCCGTGGCCACCAGACTCACGGTGCCATCCATGGGATCGACCTGGGGCTCGTAGCGGACATGCACGGTCACGCTCAGTTCCAGTTCCTTCAGGGTCAATTCGAGATCGGCCTCCACGCCACCATCGACAAAGAGCACGGTGTCCGGCGGCGCCACCTGAATAGTGACCGATCCCCATGAGGCAACCGGCACGATCAAGGGACGCGCCACGGCCGCAGCCAGCAGCGCACGCACGGCGCCGCGATCCAGAGAGAGCTCGGCGACACCCTGGCCATACACCTGGGCCGGGCCCAGAGCGAGAAAAGACAGGAAGACCAGAAGCAGTTTGCCACTCGTCCCATGCGTCCCCGCCGACGATTGTCCTGGACTGTTCATCATCTGTCATGCTCCTGCAAGATCAGGAAAGTTCCGCCTGCTCGGTTCATCATCTGTCATGCTCCAGGAAAACAGCCATAAGCTGGCTCATCAGTCAAGAGCCTCCAGGGAAAGGGGCGCGAGATCCAGGTCGGCACATCCGAGTTCAATTTCGGGTATGGCCGGGTCGGCGGCCACCCTGTACAGGCACAGGCGGGGCCGGTTGAACGAGGTGTCGGGCACGGCCAGGACGCCGCCGCTGTCCACTTCCAGCTCTGGCACGAACACGTTGGTCTCGAGCAGAACCCGGCGGATGGTCCCGCCGGCAGGGTCAAACGCCAGGACACGATTCGTGAAGGC
>SMYD01000196.1 GCA_004356015.1 Acidobacteriota bacterium
AGGGCAACGGAGCAGGCACTGGTTCGTCGACTTTGAGCACCGCGAGATCGCTTGCGTGATCCGCCACGACCAGGTCGGCAGGTACAATGCGGCCATCTGCAAATACCACCGAGAGTTCCTGATCACCTCCTCTTGCCTCCACCACGTGCCAGTTGGTCACAATATATCCGCGGTCGTCCACAACGAACCCGGATCCTGTGCCGGTGACCACCTGGCTCTCCAGATCGCCGTCGATGCGATCGTCCTGGTCGTCCTCATCCGACAGATCGAGAACATCCGCCGCGTCGTTGTGAACCGTGATCCGGTTGATCACCTGCACAACCGACAATGCCGCCTGGGCAACGACTTCGTTGGCCGAGACGGGCAGGCCGTCATCATGCACGTATCGGGATGCATCGATTTTCGGAAGACGACGACCACACATCCGGCAGAAATGAGCGCCTCCTGCGTGTCGCTCGCCATCATCCGGACAGTAAACGACAGAAGCTCCCTCAGTAAGAAGTGCCTCATCCTGGGCATCCGAACTGTCCACGCTCGGAACGACCAGAATGCCCAGCATCACCGCCAAAGCGACGATCCTCAACCAAGGTACCTGCCCCAAGCACACGAATAACCTCATAGTGACGGCATTATAGCGGTACTTGTCCTGCGAGTTGAGGGAACCTGCTGCCGAAACCGTGCGGCAGAGAAAAAGAGGTTCCCGGGGACGTAGGGGGAACGAGGATAAATGCCGGCCAGTAACAGGGATGGGCAAAAACCACTGCACCGGTCGCGGGAGCGTCAGTCGCCCTCAGGCGCGGACCTGCTCCTGCTCATCCTTGCCCACGATGATCGGGATGTACGGCTCATCTTCCTGCAGACTTCGGCCGTCAACCGTCTTGATGTCCGGAACGGGGTTCTCCACCAGGTTCCTGTCCCATTTGACGGTGAGCTCTTCCTGCTTTTCTTCCGGCAACTTGCCGAAGGCCTCGCGGCCGCGGCACCTGGGGAATGTGGAACAGCTCATCCACAGCCCCCGCTTGGAATCTCGCAGGTAAAGGTCAGCGCCACACTTGGGACACGGGAGATCGGTGAGCACCGGCTTGGGCCTGGGCAGCTTCACCGCGCCTGTCTTCGGATCGATGTTGAGGATGAACTGAATCTCGGGATAGCCCTGGGAGGCCAGAAACGGGCCGTACCGGCCGGTCCTCTTGATCATGGGACGGCCATCCAGGGGGCAGATGATATCGGTCTGCTCCGGCTCCATGGGCTGTCCTTCCCGATCCACCGGCGCCGCGTAGTTGCAACGTTCCGGCATCTGGTCGGACAGGGCCTGAAACTTTTCCTTATCGGTCTTGGTCAGCTTCATCCAGCCGAGCTTCTCGCCGCTGTTCTTCAGCGACAGTTTCGGCCGGGCCTTGCCCTTGGCCTTGTACAGCAGGTAGGTCCCCTCATGCCCCTCGGGTTTGACGATCTCAGGATCGACGTCATATTTGGTGCAGCCCAGGAAGCGGCCGTTCCGGCCGAACCTGTAGCAGGTGGGAGCGCCACACTTGGAACAGCGCAGGTCATCCGGCGCCAGCTCGATCTCCATCTTGATGTGCTTCACATTCTCGTGGGCACTGGCCAGGGCCTTGGAAAAAGGGCCGTAGAACTCACGCAGGGTGTCCCGCCAATTTTTGTTGTCCGATTCAATCCGGTCCAGTTCCGCTTCCATCTCCCTGGTGTATCCCACGTCCAGGATGCGTGGGAAGGCCTTGACCAGCAGCTCGGTCACCTTCTTGCCCAGATGAGTCGCGCACAGTCGCTTGTCCCGGGGCGTCAGGGTCTCCACATACTGCCGGTCCTGGATCGTGCCGATGATGGCCGCATAGGTGGAGGGCCGGCCGATCCCTTCTTCCTCCAGCTTCTTCTGCAGAGAGGCCTCAGTGAAGCGGGCGGGAGGGCTGGTGAACTGCTGGGAGGGGTTGATATCCACCAGCCCGAGATCCTGGCCGTCCTCGAGGGCCGGCAGAAGCAACTCGTCCGAGCGAGGTAGCCCGGCGATCTTCAGGTATCCATCAAAGACCAGGACCCGGCCCGATGCCTTGAAGAAGGCCCTGGCGGCTGGAGTGTCGTCCTGGCCGCCTATCAGGATGGTTGTGGAATCCCACTGAGCCGGGTTCATCTGGCAGGCGACAAAGCGGCACCAGATGAAGTTGTACAGCTTGAACTGCTCATCGGTCAGGGCACTCCGGATACTGTCCGGAGTAATTTTGACGTCGGTGGGCCGAATCGCCTCGTGAGCTTCCTGGGCCTTCTTGTCCGAGGTGCGGAAGAAGTTCGGCTTTTCCGGAAGATACTCCTTTCCCAGCTCCCGGGTCGACTCGATGTAATCCCGCGCCATGTCCAGCGCCTCTCCCGAGATGGTAGTGGAGTCGGTTCGCATGTAAGTGATCAGTCCGACCTGGCCTTGGGAGCCCTTCAGGTCGATCCCTTCGTAAAGTTGCTGGGCCACCCGCATGGTTCGCTTGAGGTTGAAGCCCAGCCGGGTCGAAGCCTGTTGCTGCAAGGTCGAGGTGATGAACGGTGCCGGGGGACGGGAGACGGTCCGCTTGGTCTTGGTGGAGGTGATCCGGTAGCCGGGGGCTTCGGGGTTCACCCGACCCAGAAAGGTACACAGGTTCTTGCCGGGTCCCTTCCCCCGGGGATCCTCGGTGGCCAGGGTGTCCTGCAGGTCGAACCCCAGCCCTCGGGCCGCGCTCAGGGCGGCATCCCGGTTATCCACCTTGAACGACCGGCCATCAACCTGGTGCAGTTCGGCCCGCAGACACCCGTGCTCCGCCAGCCAGGCATTCTGGTCCTTGATGATGGGAGGTGAGATGACGCCCCGTTCATCCTTCCGGTAGTAGAGGTCATGCCACTCCGGGACCAGGGCAGCCGCCTCGTCCGGCCGGGCGTTGAAGATCCCGGTGACCTTCCAGTACTCATCCGGAATAAAGGCATCGATCTCACTTTCCCGATCCACGACCAACCGTGTGGCAACGGACTGGACCCGGCCGGCGCTGAGCCCTCCTCCGATCTTCTTCCAGAGAAGAGGCGAGACCTGGTAACCGACGATTCGATCCAGGATACGCCGGGCTTGTTGTGCGTCCACCCGACTGCCTTCGATGTTGCGGGGATGGGAAAAGGCGTTGGCGATCTCATCCCGGGTGATGGCGTTGAACACCACCCGCTTGGCCGAGTCAACGGGAACATCCAGTGCCTTGGCCAGATGCCAGGCAATCGCCTCTCCTTCCCGGTCAAGGTCGGTGGCGAACCAGACATCGGTGGCCACCTTGGAGGCCTTTTTCAGGTTGCCTACAATGTCCTTCTTGCTGGGAAGGATCTCGTATGTTGGCTCGAAGTCGTTTTCCAGGTCCACTCCGGGGACCGGATTGGTCACACCCTTTGGATTCCTGGACGGCAGGTCCCGCACGTGCCCCACGCTGGCCATCACGAAATACTCCGGACCGAGATACTTGTTGATGGTCCTGGCCTTGGTCGGGGATTCGACAATTACAAGGTGTTTCCCCGCAACCTGCTTGACGGAGAACTCCTGCCGTCCACCTCTGGCCGGGGCTTTCCTGGATGTCTTCTTTCCCTTGGTGGGTTTCTTGACCATTGAGTTGCTCCTGAAGCGGTATCAATATAAGGATCCCCCCCCACCTGTCCACCCCTGGCTGACAGACAGGCCTGCCGGAAGGGTCCGGAAACGCCCCCAGATCTCCGTTCCTGGGAGCCCCACAATCATGACGTAAACAACTAAGCCGATTAGGTTTGTGATGTCAGCGGCTGGCCGGAGACAGGCCCGGATTCCGGGTCTCCAAGTTTTTTTTCGCTCGGGGGGGCCGATCGGACATGGGTCCGGCCAGGCGGACCCGGGCTCGGTCCGTCAACTCCACGCGCAGAAGCTGGTCGTTCAGGGGCAGGGGTCAGTGTTCAAGCGCGGTTGCTTGGCCCCGTCGAAGCCCAACGAACCCTCCATCAGGTTCACTGGCGTCACCAGGTAGAAATAAGGCGCCCCAGGTGCCGGCACATCCGGATCGCTGAAGGTCGTAAGAATCAGGTTGCACCACTGGCTCGCCTCGGGAACAGACAGCGGATCCTGGGTATACGTCCCGCTGGAGAGCAGGGTTGGCAGGTCTCCCCGGTAGAGATGATAGGCCACGACCCCGCTACGCGGCTCCCAGGACAGGCTCTGCAGATCCCCGGCCACAGGCGAGGTCGCCGACCTTTCCACGGTCCTCGAAGGCACCCATGTCCGGCAACACGACCCCATTCAGGCTGCCGTCGACCGGGCGAGGGAAACGGACCCCATCCTCATCCACCGGGAAGACCGACAACACGGCGGCGGCGTCCAACGCCGGGGAGGATCCGCTCAGGCGATAGTCCCCGGCAACTGCATCGCGGAACTGCGGATCCACCGAGATGATGTCATGCAGGGTGCAGATGTGGGGATGGTTCAGAGAGGAAACTGCCCGGGCTTCCCGCTCAACTCGCTGGCGAAGCTTGAGATCTCCGGATAGATGTTCGGGCAGGACCTTCACCGCCACAGTCCGACCCAGGCGGGTGTCCCGGGCCTCGTACACCTCGCCCATTCCCCCCGCTCCCAGGGGACGTCCGATCTCGTAGGGACCGAGTCTTCGACCACTTTCCAATCGCATGGCGCGAAGAATACCAGAGTGCCGTGAGAATGTGATTCTGTTCCACCGATTCTTCAGGATTCGCCGACATCGGGGAAGCCCAACCATGTCCAGTTCTGGGCAATATCCCCCAACAGAGAAATCATGGTATTCTGGAAAATATCGGCAACAGCCTGCCTCCATGAAAGATGCGATGCCCCTCCAGCCCGGCCAGATATTGTCCCATTACCGCATCGTCGAAAAAATCGGCGAGGGGGGGATGGGCCAGGTCTACCGGGCCGAGGACAATCACCTCGGCCGCGAGGTGGCCATCAAGGTGCTCCCTGAGGAGTTTGCCTCGGACTCCGAGCGCCTGGCTCGATTCGAGCGCGAGGCGAAACTCCTGGCCTCTCTCAACCACCCCAACGTTGCCGCTGTCTACGGTTTCGACGAGGTGGAGGGAACACGCTTCCTGGTGCTGGAGCTGGTCGAGGGGGAGGATCTGTCCCAGCGACTCTCCCGCGGTCCTATCCCTGTTGAGACAGCCATCGAGATCGCGAAGCAGATCGCGGCGGCCCTGGAAGAGGCGCACGAGAACGGGATCGTTCACAGGGATCTGAAGCCCGGAAATGTGAAGCTCACGCCCGAGGGGAAAGCGAAGGTGCTCGACTTCGGGCTGGCCAAGGCCTGGGCTGGGGACACGAGTACAACCGCGGGTGATTCCGTCGATCTCTCGCAGTCACCGACACTGGTCCAGAACGCAACGCAGGCGGGCATCATCCTCGGCACGGCCCCCTACATGGCTCCCGAGCAGGCGCGCGGCTATCCCGTGGACAAGCGCGCGGACATCTGGGCCTTCGGCGTCGTCCTTTTCGAGATGCTCACGGGAAAGCAACTCTTCACGGGCGAGACCGTCTCTGATGTACTCGCGGCCGTGCTGAAGTCGGAGCCGGACTGGGAGGCGCTCCCCGCCGACCTGCCGGCACCTGTCAGCACACTCTTGCGGTGGTGCCTGGCAAAGTCGCCACGGGAGCGGCTGCGAGACATCGGTGATGCCCGGTTGTACCTGAAAGCAGACCACGAGGCCCTCCCGGTCCAGGCACCGGCTCCCACTCCCCCGGCGAGAACCCTGCGCGCGGGGAACATCATCATGGGCGCTCTCGTAGGCGGCGCACTGGTGGCCATACTGCTGCCGCTGTTTCAACACCCCGGGGAGCCGGCGCGCCCTGAACCGACACGTCTGAAGGTGACTCTTCCTGAAAACGCGCCGTTCGGTGTGAGGAGCTACCCGGGCCATTCGCTGGCCATCTCCCGGGATGGCCGCGTCATCGCCTACACTCCCTGGGGGGACGGGCCGGTGCACGTCCGTGAGCTGAGCGAACTGACTGTGCGCCCGCTGGAGGGCACAGAGTCGGCAGCCCAGCCTTTCTTCTCCCCTGACGGGACGTGGCTGGCCTACTTCGCTGACCACTCACTCAACAAGGTGCCGCTTGGCGGAGGCCGCCCCGTGACGCTGGTCCCCGACCTCCCCAATGCGGGGTGGCAGCGCGGAAGCTGGAGCGACGACGGCCGCATCGTGTTCGACACCTGGAACGGCGGGTTGCGCGTGGTGGACACAGACGGCGGCGCGGCACGTGTGCTTACCGCGCCGGAGGGCGAGTGGCACCTGGGGCCGCACGTCATCATTGGTACCGATGAAGTGCTTTTTTTCACGCAGACACGAGAGAGCACACGCATCGAGTTGATCTCGCTGGATGGCGGCGACCCGAGGACAGTGCTGAAGGATGCCAGCCACCCCCTCTATCTGTCATCCGGCCACCTGCTCTTCGTGCGGCAGGGGGGGGTGATGATCGCTCCCTTCTCCGTGGAGACGCTCCGCGTGACGGGGCCGGCGGCGCCAGTGCCCTTCGACGTGCTGGTGGATCATCCGAACGTGAGTGCGCCCGTGCCGCAACTGGCCGTATCCACCACCGGAACGCTGGTTTATGGACCGAGCACTGCGGGAGGGCTGCCTGAGAGTATGCTGGTCTGGGTGGATCGCA
>SMYD01000015.1 GCA_004356015.1 Acidobacteriota bacterium
CGCGACATGCTGGAGACACTGGCACCGGCCGTACGCTTCCAGCCGGACTTTGAACTGCTCGACGGCGAGGCTCTCAAATCCCGTTTTCTGGATGGCCTGACCACGACCGCCATCTTCGCCACCGAGTCCGGAACCCGGGACATGGCGCGGGCCATCATTCGCGCTGCCGCGGCTGCCTGCGGGATTCATTCAGCCTCCATCCAGGATCTCTACGCTGCCCGCGGACGGGGTGAATGCACCGGCTTCACCGTACCCGCCATCAACATCCGCGGCCTGACCTACGACACCGCCCGGGCCGTCTTTCGCGCTGCCCGCCGGCACGACACAGGCGCCGTGATCCTGGAAATCGCCCGCTCTGAGATCGGCTACACCCAGCAGAGTCCGGCCGAATATACGGCGCTGATCACAGCCGCCGCCCTGCGGGAGGACTGGGACGGACCCATCTTCATCCAGGGCGATCATTTCCAGTTCAACGCCAGCAAGTTCGCCGAAAACCCCGAGAGAGAAGCCGACGCCGTTCTGGATCTGACCCGTGATGCAGTGGCGGCCGGCTTCATGAATATCGACATCGACACGTCAACTCTGGTGGATCTCTCCCCTCCCACCCTGGACCAGCAGCAGTTCCACAATTACGAGCGCGCCGCTCAGTGCATCCAGCTCATCCGTGAAATCGAGCCATCGGGAGTGACCATTTCCATCGGCGGCGAAATCGGCGAGGTAGGCAAGAAGAACTCCACGCCGGAAGAACTCATGGCCTATATGGACGGCCTGCGACGCAGCCTGAAGGAACGGGGTGTGACCGCGCCAGGCATCTCCAAGATCAGCGTCCAGACCGGGACGAGCCATGGCGGTGTTCCCTTGCCCGACGGCACCATCGCTGCCGTGAAGCTGGATCTGGATATCCTGGGACAGCTGTCCCGGCTGGCGCAGGAGCGCTATGACATGGCCGGGGCCGTTCAACATGGCGCCTCCACGCTCCCGGAAGATCTCTTCCACCGCTTCCCGGAACTGGACACGGCGGAGATCCATCTGGCCACCGGCTTTCAGAACATGATCTACGGCCATCCGGCGTTCCCCCGGGATCTCCTGACAGACATCGATTCCCACCTGCGCCACCACCATGCCGGCGAACGGACGCAGGATCAGACCGATGAACAGTTCATCTACAAGACGCGCAAGAAAGCCTTCGGACCGTTCAAGCGTGCTCTCTGTGATCTGGGGAGCGACGTGCGCGCCGCCCTGGGTGAGTCTCTGGAGGATCGTTTCGTCTTCCTGTTCGATCAACTGGGCGTCCAGGGAACACGCGCGCTGGTGGACCGATTCGTCCGCCGGGTGGAGCTGCCCATCGCCTGGCCCCTGGAGTCATGACTCACCGCACTCCCACCCTGGCCCAATTCATCACGGAGAAGGAGCACGCCCTTGCCGTGGCAACCGGCGAGTTCGCCTCTCTCATGAGCGCCATTGCCCTGTCGACCAAGCTGATCTCCCGGGAAGTCAACAAGGCGGGCCTGGTGGACATCCTGGGGCTCACGGGGGATCGAAATATTCAGGGTGAGCAGGTACAGAAGCTGGATCTCTTTGCCAATGACACCTTGGTGCGCACCCTTGCGCGCAGCGGAGCGGTCTGCATCATGGGGTCCGAGGAGGTGGCCGATTTCATCCCGGTCGCTCCACCCCACACATGTGGCAGGTACGTGGTCGTTTTTGATCCCCTGGACGGATCGTCCAATATCGATGTGGGCGCCCCCATCGGCACCATCTTCGCCATCTATCGACGGCGCAGTTCCGACGGCCCCGGCCAGGCCACGGACCTGCTCCGGCCAGGCCGGGAGCAGGTAGCCGCCGGCTATGTCATCTACGGCAGTTCGACCATTTTCGTCTATTCCACCGGCGAGGGCGTGCATGCTTTTACCCTGGATCCCAGCCTGGGAGAGTTTCTTCTGACCGACGAGGGACTGCGTATCCCCGAGCAAGCCAGGATTTACTCCATCAACGATGCCAATGCTCCCTGGTGGCCGCCAGCAGTGAGCCACTGGGTTGACGGCATGCGCCATGGCGCCGGGAAAGGACGTTACACGGCCCGCTATATCGGCTCACTGGTGGCCGACTTCCACCGCAATCTTCTTCGCGGTGGCGTCTTTGCCTATCCCGCCGACACCCGCGACCCCGCCCTGCCCGACGGCAAGCTGCGGCTTCTCTACGAGGCGGCGCCGCTGGCCTTCCTGGCCCGGGGGGCCGGCGGGCATGCGTCCGACGGGTACCGCGATATTCTGGACATCGTTCCCGACTCTCTCCACCAGCGCACAGCACTGTTCATCGGCAATCGGGAAGAGGTTGAAGCCGCCGTGGCCTGTTACGGCCAGGAAACCGGGCGCGGGTCTTCAGGCGGCAGCTAGGGGCAGGGCGTCGCCACCTGGCGCATGACACCGTCACGGCTTTCCCCCAGGGGCCCTTCGCCGACGGAGAACATTCCTGTCACCTGCAGGAGCCAGACCTGTCCAGGACCCGGCTCACCTGTGATGGTCGCCAGAGGCTGGAGGAGCCCACTGAGGAAGCAATCGCCGGCATCAGCCGGGGCCGTGGCACTGGTGGTCCGCCGGTAGACGTTATAGGTCTCAACGCCGGATTCTGCCGACCAGGTCAGATCTCCTGAGGGAATCGTGAACTCCACCCCCTGGATGAGGCCGTCATGGTCATCACAGGCATCACCCACGCCATCGAGATCGCGGTCCCGCTGCAGGGGGTTGAACGCAGCGGGACAGCCATCCCAGTCGGCGCAGATGCCGTCGTCATCCACATCGTTGATGCTGTCGAAGGCGCAGCCGTCACAGTCCGGATCATCGGGACCACAGGCAAAGGTGACCACCAGGTAGTAAGGCTGGCCGACGGACGACACCATGCCATTGAGAGAAACACGCACGGTCCAGTCCCCTGCCTCACCATTCAGAGTGCCAACGAGGACCTGCTCCACCGTGTCCACCCGGTTGGCACCGGTCTGCACGGCGGCATCCTGCGGGTTGGCCGGGTCCAGGGTCCAGGGATGATGGGTCACACCGGTGGGCGAGATGAGCAGCAGGTCGAGATCATGGACCAGGGCCGGAGACGGGTCATCATCGCCACCGGTGTTGGGAGCACCAGGCGGGTCAATCCAGACCAGAGTGGCTTTCAGATCCTGGCCCGTGCCCGCGTTGAGGGTCAGATCCTGGATGGAGTTCCCTGCCGTGATGGTCCCGCGGCGCACCACGGTGCGGGTGGTGAATTCCCCATCCAGAATGGCCAGGGCGCCGGCGACATTCAATAGACCCCAGCCATGGCCATAGTCAGGGCCGGCCGGCCCGGCGTCCACGGCACCGTGAACCATGAGTCCCTTCATCTCCGCGGCACCCAGCTTGAGCCCGGCCCTGAGGCCGGCTGCCGCCCGCTCCACCAGGACGGCGCCGGCACCGGCCCCCGCAGGCGATGCCATGGACGTGCCACTCAATTCCCAGAAGTCGATGTCGGAGAACTCGGCGGTGGACGTGACCCCTTCGCCGTTGGCCACAAGATCCGGTTTGACCCGGCCATCGTCAACCGGCCCCCAGGAGGAGTAGGCCGTCATGCTGACGGCCCCGGGGCTGATGGGGTCGCCCACCACATCCCGGATGCTCCCGATGGTGATGATGTTCTTGGCCAGGGCGAAATAGGCCAGGGTGTCGAAACCCTGCTCAAAACCATCGGGCCGATGAAAGTCGGTCTTGAGAACAGCCGTATCGGTGCCATGGAGGTGGGAGACGCCCGAACCGACTCCGCTGTCGATGCGGTCGTTGCCGGCCGACTTGAAGATCGGGAGGTCGTGATCGAAGACGATCTGGTCGAAGTCACGGGCCGTGACATCGTACTTGCCGAAGGCCTGGTCCAGCAGGGCATTGGCGTCGGCCGCGAACCAATGCCACTTGCCGCTGCCACTGAAATTCCACTTCCAGCCGGTGATGAAGCCATAAGAGTGATTGGAGGCATCCAGGAGAGGTGCGTCGGCGTTGATCTCCGCCAGGTCATTGTTGAAGTCGAAGGACCAGAGTTCAGCTCCGGGCGCCATGCCCAGGGTCGGATTGCCCGCGCCACCGCTGCTCACCATGGTGCCGGCGACATGGGTCGAGTGCAGGCTGAGGCTGGATGCCCCGTCCTGCACGGTCACGCGGCCGTTGAAATCCTCGTGGGTGGTGCGCACAGCGCCCTCATCCCAGATACCCAGCCTGACCCTGGTGCCGGTGAGACCAGGCACCTGCAGTGCCACCTGGTCCAGATCGATGGTATCCCTGGAATTGATGTTCTCCGACTGGCGGGGGGGCGGCGCCGGCCAGATCTGAAAGACCTCGTCAAACCCGGCCAGCCTGGTAAGACTCCGGACCGGGAACACAACGGCGGCCCGAGAAAATACCGTGTCGTAGACGGGCCGGACCCCGGGAACCGCGCGCCGAATCACGGCCAGGGCAGCCGCGGCACTCACGTCCTCATGAAACAGGATCCACACATCCAGTTCTGCCGCCGCGTCCGTCCCCCCCTGGCGCAGAGACGCCGACAGTTTCAACGCCGGGGGTGGCAATGCAACACCGGCAACCCACGCCGGTTCCAGAAGGCGGGCTGCGGCAGCGCGGGAGACCGTTGCATACCAGACGCCAGGCGTCCCGGCGGGAGCCAGAACAGCGCCGCCGGCCGCCAGTCGTGAGAGCGCATCGGCGGGCGCGCCAGGGGCCAGCCGGATCAGGAGGTGCACGCTGCCACCCCCTGCCGGCAAGGAGGGAAGGTCGCGCTGGAAGCGCACGGGGATGCCCGTCATGGCGACAACCGCACCCGTTTCCGGCAGGGGTGAAGCCACGAGGAGGCCACAGGCAGCCAGCACGCTGAAGAGAAGCGTGCTGCCAGCGGCCTTTCCAGTGCGCATCAGGTCTTTCCCCATGATCCCATCCTGCCCGGATCCACTCACCTGGGCGAGTGGCGACGTCCCCAGACGACAGGAAAGATACGGGGGGTGTCCGGGGCCGTCAACGAGGCAACTCTGAAATGGGGGCAATGGCCGGCAATCTTACGAAACGGGAACAGGCTCCAGGAACTTTCGGGAGCGGAGATCAGGACCGGTCGCGATCCTGGCGACGGGCTCCCCCGCGATGGCGTGAGGAGCGCCGTGGCTTGACGGGAGGTGGCGTGGGAACATGAGGCACCTTCCCCTCTTCATCCTGGTTGCGGTAGATATATTTGATCTCATCCTTGCGGATGAACAGGTTGGACTCGGTGAAACTGTGTAGCTTGAGAACATCCCGGTCGTACCACTCGATCCAGCCCCGGTGCTTCTCCCCGCCCATGGTGACCAGGACCATGGGGGTCCGGCGCTGCATATGTTTGCGGTAGAAAAACTGCTCCGCACCGGTGCTGTCGGGGGGCTTCCCGGCACCCTCTTCCGCCTGGCCACCGCTGTGCGGCCAGGGCAGTACCCTGCCATCAGGAGGTGTTTCCTGCATGCCCGGAGCCTATCACAGCAGTCCGTGCGGCTCCGGCACCGGCCACGCTGCGCCGTCACACCTTGATGCTGCGGACCATACGAATTTCAGGCAGGTCGCGAATCAGGGACAGAGCCCGCTCTGGCACCGGGCTGTCCACCGAGACGAGCGACACGGCCCCGCCGTGAATGCCGGAACGGCCCAACTGGATCCCCGCGATGTTGATGTCTTCCTTGCCAAGGATGGTCCCGATCCTGCCGACCACACCGGGCACATCGAGGTTGCGAAAGAAGAGCAGGTGCCCCTCCAGGCGGCATTCCACCTGGACCCCGTCCACTTCCACCAGGCGCGCGTAATCGGCCCCGAACAGGGAGCCTGCCACGGCGGTCTCAGCCTGCTCGGTGGCCAGGCGCAGCCGCAGGAGGCCGGTGTAGGGCGTGACCTCATTGCTGCGCCCTTCGCTCACGGTGATACCCCTCTGGCCAGCGAGAGACAGAGCATTGACGTACGAGACTTCATCGGCGAGAACCGGCGACAGAAGCCCCTTCACGGCCGCCATCATCAGTGGGCGCAGAGGACGATGGTTGAAATCGCCGAAACACTGCAGTTGAAGACCGCTCATGGCGCCCGCCGAGATCTGTCCCAGCAACCGTCCAAGGCGCTCCGCCAGATCCATCACCGGGCGCAGGACGGCCTGCTCTTCACGGCTCACCGAGGGAAGGTTCACGGCGTCCAGCACGGTCCCTGATTCCAGGTAGTCGCGGATCTTGCGCGCCACATCGCTCCCCACCCGTTCCTGGGCCTCCACGGTGGAAGCGCCAAGATGAGGAGTACTCACCACCCGGGGGTGCTCCACCAGACGCCAGTCCGAGGGAGGTTCGGTGACGAAGACGTCGAGCGCCGCGCCGGACAGATGCCCGCTCTCCAGGGCACTCAGAAGAGCCTCTTCGTCCACCAGCCCGCCACGGGCGCAGTTGATGAGACGCGCACCCTTCTTCATGGCCGCAAACCGATCCGCGTTCATCAACCGGCGTGTTTCATCGGTCAGGGGAAGGTGAAGGGAGACGAAATCGGCGGCCGCCAGAACCTCATCCAGAGAACCGGAGCGGACACCCATATCCGCCATGGCCTCGGAGGAGACATACGGGTCGTACCCGGTGACCTCCATGTCCAGAGCCACCCCACGCCTGGCCACCTCGCGCCCGATGCGGCCCAACCCCATCACACCCAGGGTCTTCCCGGACACCTCGCTACCCATGAATTCCTTGCGCGCCCAGCGCCTGGCCCGCAGCGCGGCGTTGGCCTGTGGTATGTGACGTGCCAGGGCCATGAGCAGGGAGATGGTCAACTCCGCCGCAGCGAGAGAATTGCCGCCGGGCGTATTGAGAACCACCACACCGGCCCGGGTGGCCGCTTCCAGATCGATGTTGTCAACACCGGTCCCGGCCCGGCCGATGACCTTGAGGAGGCCAGGATTCGCGAGCACGTCTGCCGTGACCTTGGTGGCCGAGCGGACCACCAGGCCATGGTGCTCCCGGACTGCGGCCGCAAGATCCTCACCCGACAGGCCCGTGGACACCTGCACCGTGAAGCCCGGGCCTTGCCTGAGAATGTCCAGGCCGCTTTCAGAGATGAGATCGGCAACGAGGATCCGAATCGGTTCCACAGCCACGTCTGACTCCTTCAGGGCACGGCGACGGCGCCGCCGTCCAGGGCCGCGAAAGTCGCCGTTGACGGCGGCCTTTCATGTTGAAGCCTGGCCGCCACCTCTTCCGCAGCCGCCAGAACCCGTAGCAGATTGCCCCCCAGGGCACGGCTGATCGCCTCGTCGGACCATCCCCGGTTGATCAGTTCCACCACCAGATCGGGAAATTTCGAGACATCCTCCAGGCCCTCGGGAACGTCGCTTATCCCGTCGAAGTCGGAGCCGATGCCCACCGTCTCGCCGCCGGCGACACGGCGGATGTGATCCATGTGATCCGCAACCTGGGAGAGGGTTGCCGGTGGCGCCGGGTGAGCCTCGTAGAATTCCTCCATGACCGCCGTCCGCGCATTCCGGTCGTCCGGGAAGCGGGCCATGGCGTCCTTGTAGGCATCAAACTCCCCCCGCCGCGCCACGGCCCTCTCAGGAGAGACAAAGCTGGGCGCGAAATTGACCATGACCACGCCCCCATTGGCGCGCACCATCTCCAGGATGTCGTCTGGAACGTTGCGCACATGATCGGCCACGGCCCGCGCCGATGAATGGGAAAAGATGACCGGCGCTTCGGCCAGACGTAGAACGTCGCGCATGGTGTCATCGGAGACATGAGACAAGTCCACCAGCATACCCAGCCGGTTCATCTCGCGCACAACCTCCTCGCCGAACGGTGTCAGGCCGCCGTGAACCGGCTCGTCGGTGGCAGAATCGGCCCAGTCGGTGTTGTCCGAATGGGTCAGGGTCATGTAACGGATTCCCAGGCGATAATTATTGCGCAGGATGGAGAGGGAGTTCTCGATCATATGCCCTCCCTCCATGCCCATGAGAGAGGCCACCTTTCCCTGCCGGTGGGCCGTCCGGATCTCCGCCGCCGTTTGCGCACGAACCAGGGTCTCGGGATAGGCGGCCACCAGGCGATGGATGAGGTCGATCTGCCGGGAGGCCTGCCAGGCCGCCGTGCCCTTCGCCGCCGCCACCGTCGGTACGTAGCAGACCCAGAACTGCCCGCCGACGCCGCCTGCGCGCAAGCGAACCATATCGGTCATGAGTTCATCCTGAATCTGGTTCAGGTCCAGATCCGCCAGATCGCCGATGCCCCGTGCATGGAGAGCCCAGGGCAGATCATTGTGCCCATCGATGAGAGGAGTGGCCGCCAGGAGTCGCAGTGCCCTGACCCGGGATTCTTCCGAGACCGCCGGCGAGCAGGCGATGCCCAGCATGAGCAGGGCGAACAGAATCAAGCTGCCATAACGATGTGGAATCCTCTTCATCTGAGCTTTTCTCCCTGTGAGCCTGAAGGTCGCTGGCGGCAGATTACCGCCGGACACAGCCCGCGGCAACCCCGCCGAAGGACCCGGTCCTGTATCATGGCAGTATGGACAGACCCAGTCAGCACCCGCTCCAGGGCGGGAGCGCCATGAGCCGCAGCCTGGTGGCCATTCTACTGGTCCTCTCGGCTGCCTGTGGCGGCACCGATCTCCTCGAACCGGGCCGTTTCGAGGGGAACACCTTCATCCACGAAGGGCTCGGGATCCGCCTGCCCTTTCCGGAGGACTGGGTCATCCTGCCCCCCGAGGCTCAGGGGGATATGAGCCGGGGCGGCCGAGAACTTCTCAGTGGGGGCGACCCCACCGGCGGAGCCTACGCCAGCGCCGGTGCGCCCACCTCACGGATGCTGTTCCAGGTGAATCGCTACCCCCTTGGAACGGTCCAGGGCATGAATCCCAGCCTTGTGGGGGCCGTGGAAAATATCTCCGCCAGGCCCCAGATCCAGACCGCGGTGGACTACCTGCAGATGCTCCAGTCGTTCCTGGAACAGGGCGGGACCCCCATCGCATTCGAGCCCATCGCCCCGAGTAGCCTGCTGGGAGGCCAGGATTTTGCCATTCTGGCGGTCACCCTGCGCCCGGCCGCCGACCTCATCATCGGCCAGGTCTATTATGCCCGCAGGGTCGATGATGGGATCTTCACCATCGTGGCCACCACCTCGACGCCCCTGGACTGGCAACTCATGGAGAACATCCTCACGGGGCTGGTGATGGATCGCTGAGGCGACTTGCGCCCGCCCTCCCGCAAAAATGCATCCCGGCCCGGTGCCTGATAACATATTCAATTTGCGGCTGCAGCAACCGCCGTTCGTTTTGAGGAGTCCATGACCACCATCTCACCGACAGAAATCGACCGCCGCATCGTCGCAGCCATGCCCGGTGCGCTGGTCAACGTCACCGACCTGACGGGCGGTGGCGACCATTACCGGGTCACCGTGGTGGCGGAACAATTTGCGGGGAAGACCCCCGTGAACCGCCACCGGATGATCTATGCCATTTTCAAGGATGTTCTCGGTGGCGCCCTCCATGCCCTCAGCCTGGAGACGGTGACCCCTGCGGAGTCCAAACAATCCATTGACAACAGTCCCGGCAGCTTCTCAGGCTCCCTGCCGCGGCTCTAGGAGGCCGGTCCATGTCCCAAATCCAGGAACGAATCTCTCAGGATGTGAACAACAACAAGGTCGTCATCTACATGAAGGGAACACCCGAAATGCCCCGCTGCGGATTTTCCGCGGCAACAGTGCAGGTCCTGCAGAGCCTCAACGTCCCGTTCAAGGCGGTGGATGTCCTCGCCGACCCGGAGATCTGGCAGGGCGTCAAGGAATTCTCCGACTGGCCCACCATCCCTCAGGTCTTCATCGGCGGCCAGTTCGTCGGCGGCTGTGACATCGTGCGCGAGATGCATGCAAAGGGAGAACTGGCGCCACTGCTGCAGAAAGAGGAAACCACTCAGGCTTGACCGGCGGTCTCACCGGTGGCGGTGCCCGAGAAGATGAGGATCAGAACGTCCCCTGAGGCGCGAAAAACCTCTCGCAGGCGGCCCCGGGTCCGTGCCATGACCTGGCGAAATAGATGTACGGTGGTGCGGCTGGGGAGAACAGAGAACAGCCGGCGCGTCGGGATGGACGGGCGTCGGGCCGGGAGTCATGAGCCGTTACTTGAGCATCAGATTGCCTCGACCACAAAGGATTCCAGGGACAAGTGGCTGTCCGCTTCCAGTTCCAGGTTGAATTCATCGTTGGTGCCCAGAGAAGCCATGAACCCATCATATTCTTGCTCGATCTGGGCCACCACCCGGGGATGAGCCCGGACCCGCAATGCCGGCACGGGGCATTCCGCCAGTTGCCGACGCAACTCCATGAGGACATCAGACACCACTGTGTGAACGCTGCGCAGCGAGCCCGACCCGTGACAGGTCGGGCATGGACGGCAGAGGGTGCGCTCCAGGCTGCGGCGGGCCCGCCGCCGGGTGATCTGCACCAGCCCGAAATCGGACAACTGATGCAAATGATTGCGCGCCCGGTCCTTGAGCAGTTCATCCTGAACGGCCTGGTGAAGAATCTGCCGTGATTCCTCCTTCTCAAGGTCGATGAAATCAATGACGATGATGCCCCCCAGGTCGCGCAGCCGCAACTGGCGCATGATCTCGCGCACGGCCTCGAGGTTGATCTTCAGCAGCGTTTCCTCCAGATCATTCCGCCCGGTGTACTTGCCGGTGTTCACATCCACCGCCACGAGGGCTTCGGTCTGATTGATGACAATGGAACCGCCCGACGGCAGCCATACCTTGTTGCGCAGGGCCCGGTCAATCTCCCGCCTCACCCCCCGGGCCTCGAAGAGCGGCAGAGGGTCGGTGTAACGCTGCAACTTCCCGGTGGCCCGGGGTGCAAAGGTGGCGATGAAATCCAGAATGCGTTCATGGACTTCCCGGCCCTCCACCAGGATCCGCAGCACTGTGCCACCGAACAGGTCCCGTACCATCTGCAGGGGACGGTCCAGGTCCTGGTGCAGCAGGGCCGGCGGCACCGCGGTGGCGGCGCGGGCATGGATCTCCTCCCACTGGCCGAACAGGGAGGCCAGATCCTCGGCCAGGACCTCTCTGGGACGATGGGCGGCGGCGGTGCGCACGATGAAGCCTTCCTCACCAGGACGCAGATCCAGGAGTAGATCGCGCAGCCGCTCCCGCTCGGCAGGATCCGTCACCTTGCGACTGACCCCCACATGGTTGGAGAGAGGCACCATGACCAGGTAGCGCCCGGGCAGGGATATTCCCCGGGCCACCCGTGCTCCCTTTCCGGTGATGGCGTCCTTGACGACCTGCACAAGGAGGTCGTCCCCCTCGCGGATCAAATTCTCGACACGCGGCAGCGGGCCGCTCTCGGGATCATGATTGAGCAGGAAGTCGGTCACGTGCAGAAACGCGTCTCGGTCCAGTCCGATATCCACGAACACCGACTGCATGCCCGGGAGGACCCGATTGACCCGGGCCTTGTAGATATTGCCCACCCGTGACCGGTCCGACTTGCGCTCGATAGCGACTTCAACGACCTTGCCGTCCTCCAGGAGTGCGACGCGGGTCTCCAGAGCATCCGCACTGACGAGAATTTCCCGTTCCAAGGCGTCAGTCCCGGCCGGCGACCAGAAGCGGCGACAGGGTCTTGCCGCCGCGCACCACCATCTGCTCCAGCCGCGTCACCAGAACCGATTCGCTGCCCTCCCCGTAGAGCAGCGAGAGGACCTCGTGAGGCCTGGCAGTGCGCCCGTTGTCCATGGAGAACATGAGACGGATGTCCTGCCCCTCAGCAGCCGGCGTCAACCCCAGCAGAAAGGGACGCAGGTCCATCTGGCGCACCTTGTGTTCCCGCCTGCGGGTGTACGGCAGTTTTTCCCGCTCCAGGAATCTGGAGAGCACCACCCGGTGTGCTTCGTGCGGCGTCAGTCCCTCTCCCTGGCCGTTGAGGTGTGACACCGCACGGTTCATCAGATTCAGGGGGATCTCAGCCCGGTAGAGAACACGGTTCACGATCTTGGAGAGGGAGGGAGCACCGCGCTCCAAAGGTACCACCACCAGGAAGCGCAGCCCCGGTGGCAGGGTTGCATTGATACGGATGAGGAACTCATCCAGGCGCAGGAATGCGCGAGTTTCAAAATCCAGGAACTCTGCCCGGGAAGCCATCCCCACGGCCAGCGCCGGCCCGAAGGCCAGCCGGGGCATGGGGTGAAAACTGGAACTGTATACCTGGGAGACCCCCGCGCGCCGGAACGCACGCGCCAGCACCCGCCCCAGGTCAAGCTGTGACAGGAAGCGGATCGGTCCTTCCTTGGTGAACTGGGCGCGAAAGCGGTAAACCGCCTCCCCCTCCGGCTCGCTGTCGGCATCAGGGGAAGGGGCCGGGGTCACCTGCGTGCCCTGCCACAGAACCGGCAGGCGCGTGCCTCCCCCGGGAACCGCAGCGGGAACGGGGCCACCGGCCCCCGCTCCGCCGAAGTAAACGTCCCCTTCGCGGCGCTGGTGGAGAAAACCCGTGCAGGCTGACGCGAACGGTGCCCAGCCGTAACAGTTATCGCCCCCACAGGTCTCCTCCTCCACCTCCACCAGGGCTTTCTCCAGGTCCCCGGCCAGGAACTTCTTCGTCACACCGATGTCCAGATGATCCCAGGGCAGAGCGTCTTCCGGGCCGAACGAGCGCGTCAGATAGGTCTCGGGGTCGATGCCGCAGTCGCGGAAAGCCTCGTTCCACGCCTCCATATCCAACTTCTCGGTCCAGCCGTCGAAGGCACACCCCCTCTTCCAGGCAGCCTCGATGACATCCCCCAGGGCACGGTCACCGAGAGAGAAGACTCCTTCCAGGCGCGAGAGTTCGGGATGGTGCCACTTGAACCGGATGCCGGCCTTTCCACAGGCGGACTTGAGCCAGTCCTGCTTGCGGCGGATTTCATCCAGATTCTCCATGGGGCACCACTGGAATGGGGTGAAGGGTTTGGGGATGAAGGACGACGCCGACAGCGATATCCGGGCCCGCCTGCCCTGGTGTTCCCGTCCGATGGCCAGGCACTTCTTGCCTATATCCAGAATGCCTTCCACGTCCTCCCAGCGCTCGGTTGGCTGGCCGATCATGAAGTACAGCTTGATGTGGGTCCAGCCGTTTGAGAACGCCATGCGGCAGGCCTGCAGGATGTCTTCCTCCGAGATGTTCTTGTTGATGACTCGGCGCATCCGTTCGGTACCGGCTTCCGGAGCGATGGTGAATCCGGTCTTGCGCACGCGTTGGATCTGCTTGGCCAGATGGTCCGTCAGGGAATTGGCACGCAGGGAAGAAAACGACACCCCGGTCCGCTGGGGCGCCAGCTCATCCATCATTTCCGAGATGAGCCGGTTGATGCCGGGATATTCGCCTGAATTGAGGGATGTCAGGCCCACCTCGTCAAAACCGGTGGCCGCCAGGGACTTGCGGGCGGTCTCCATGATCGCGGCGTGAGAGCGTTCCCGCACCGGCCGGTATATATAGCCGGCCTGGCAAAAACGACAGCCCACCTGACAGCCGCGCATGATCTCCACGCTGACCCGGTCATGCACGATCTCGGTGAACGGCACCACGATGTCGGTGGGGAACGGATAACTGTCCAGGTTCATGATGATGCGGCGTTTCACGGGAAACGGCACGCCCCGGGCCGCAGGCCTCTTGACGATGTGAAATCCTGTGGTCCTGTCAATCTCCACCTTGTACAGGGACGGTACGTAGACGCCGGGGATACGAGCCAGTTCCCGGAGCATCTCAGCCCGGGGGCGATCCTGCTCCCGCATCTCGACCCAGGCCTCCGCCAGTTCAACGGCGGTCTCCTCGCCGTCCCCGATGATGAAGGCGTCGATGAAATCGGCAACCGGCTCGGGGTTGAACACCACCGGGCCGCCGGCAATCACCAGGGGGTCGTCCTCCCCCCGGTCGGCGCTGCGCAGGGGGATGTGAGAAAGAGCCAGGGCGGAGAGAATATTGGTGAAGCAGAGTTCAAACTGCAGGGAGAAGCCCACCACATCGAACTCGTTGAGAGGGGTGGCGCTCTCCAGGGTCGTCAGGGGCAGGCCACGGGCAGTGAGCTCGGCCTGCATATCCGGCCAGGGAGTGAAGGCGCGCTCCGCCAGCATGTCGTCCCGCCGATTGAGAATGCCGTAGAGGAGGCGAAAGCCCAGATGAGACATCCCGATCTCGTAGACATCGGGGAAGCAGAGCGCCACCTTGATCCGGGTGGTACTGTGATCCTTCACGACCTGATTCCACTCGCCTCCGATATAGCGCACCGGTTTTTCAACCTTGTGCAGGAATTCTTCAATGCGCCGGCGATAGTCTGATGAATTTTCCATGGGTCGCGCGGGCCGGAGTGGGCGGCAAGGGAGCAGTCTAGCATGGGCCTGAGGCTCTCCACGGCCAGTTCAAGCCGGGGGCGGAGTTCCCGCCACAGCAGGTGACAGACCCCCGGCCTCCGTTCAGAGAGCCTTGAGGCCGGTGATCCCTTCACGAGGACCGAACACCACCAGGCCATCGCCGGCCTCCAGGCGGGTGGCGGGAGTCGGCGCCAGGCGGCTTTCTCCGCCGTCCGCAAGACGGCGCCGGATCATGAGAACCGTGACACCGAATTTCTCCCGCAGGCGGGATTCGGCCAGGGTGCAGCCGGCCAGGGCTTTCCCCACCTGCACGCCATCCACGTGGTAGTCCCGGGGCAGTTCCACATAGGCTGCCGCATCCGGACCTTCTGCGCCGCGGAACTTGGTCACCAGGGTGCGGCGCTGCATCACTTCCAGGGTGTAGACGCCCAGGATATCCCGTTTGCTGACTGTGCCCACAAGACGCCGGCTCTCGCTATCGGCGACCACCGGGATGCGTTCACAGTCCTGCGCCCAGAGACGCTCCATGACCCGAGCCAGTTCCTCGCCGGGGGTCGTGACCTCGAACGCCGGGCGCATGAGGTCATGGGCAATGATGAAGGAGATCTCCTCCCGCTCCTGAAGCGCCTCCTTCAGATCATGCAGGCCGATGGCTCCCAGGAAGCGCTGGTCAGCGTCCGCCACATAGATGTGATTGTGTCGTCCTTCCAGGAATTTGTCCAGAATCTGAGGCAGCGGTGTGTGAGGCTTCACTGATTCGAATTCCCGGCGCATGATGTCCCGTACCTTCAGGGAGGTCATGACCTTGGCCTCCGGATTGTCCAGGGACGCCCCCTTGTGTTTGAGCGCCGCGGTGTAAATAGAATCCGGGGACAGGGTGTGGGCAAGCAGAGATGCCGTTGCGCAGGCCAGCATGAGGGGCAGCAACAGACTGTAATTCAACGACAGCTCGAAAATCATCAGGATGGCCATGATGGGCGCATGGGTGGTGCCCGCCAGCATGGCTCCCATACCCACCAGGGCGTAGGCTGCGGGGTCTGCGGCAGCACCGGGTGCCACATGTTGAACAAGAGTGCCCACCCCGAAGCCCATGGCACCGCCGATGAACAGGGAGGGTGTGAACAGGCCGCCCACGGCACCGGCACCCACGGTCAGGCCCGACATGAGAAGCTTGAGGAGAAGGAGAATCCCGGCCAGCCGCCAGGCGTAGTCGGCGTTGAGCAGGGAATTGGTCAGTCCCCGCCCTCCCCCAGATATCTGTGGATAGTAGAGAAAGACAACTCCCAGGAGGAGGCCCACCAGGCCCATGGACAGGGGCCGCCCCAGCCGCAGGCGCTGAAACGAGCTGGCCGTGAGGCGCAGGCTGTTGAGAAAGAAGACGGACAGCAGGCCACCGCCCAGGCCCACCAGAAGATAAACACCCAGCTCCCAGGAAGAGACCATCTGCAGGTCCGGAACGGAGAAGACCGGCTGAGAACCATGGAGCATGTGGTTCACCATGATGGCCGCGACCGAGGCGCAGACCAGGGGCGCGAAGACCTCCATGGCGAAGGTGCCCAGGATGATCTCCATGGCAAACAAGGAACTGGCCACGGGGGCGTTGTAGGCCGCGGCCATGCCGCTGGCCACGCCGGCTGCGGTGAGAACCCGCAGGTTACGGGTGGGCATGTGCAACCACTGGCCCAGCTTGGACGCCAGGGTGGAGGCCATGAGCACGATGGGCCCCTCCCGGCCGACCGGTCCACCTGTGGCGATGGTCAGCAGCGAGGAAAGAGATCTGATCAGGGCTGGACGGAACTTGAGAACGCCATCCCGCAACACCACCGCTTCCAGAAGGCCCCAGCCCGGGGCTGCACGGGTGACACGGATCCCATAGACCAGCACCAGCCCGGCGACGACTCCTCCCGCCGCCGGCAACAGCAGGCGCATGCCCACCGGCGCCTGGGCAATGAGGCCGGGTACCGTCCCCTCACCACCCCAGAACAACTCCCCCAGATGAACGCTCATGATCAGGAGCAGTTCCTTCACCAGAGCTGCCATGACACCCACAACGCCCGCGGCCACCAGGAGACCGACTTGCGGGCCGGGGCGAGACTCGGAACGGGACCAGAGACCGGAACCCCGGCGCGACCAGATTCTGCGGCGCAAGAGGGCACGCGCTCGATCCCGCAGGCCTGAGAGCATCATTCCATCCCGTCCTAATTGACGTACCGGCGCATGTTGACGTTCAGGACCAGACCGAAGCCCATGAGAGTGGCCACCATGGATGAACCTCCATACGACATGAGCGGCAGCGGAATACCAACAATGGGAACAAGCCCCACCATCATGCCTAGATTCACCAGGGATTGGCAACCGAAGGCCGTGCCGAATCCCAGGGCCAGGTAGCGACCCAGCTTGTCACGGGCCAACCTGGCCGCCGCCAGACAGCGCAGGGTCATGAACAGATAGAGGCCTACCAGCATCCCGGCCCCCGCGAAGCCAAGTTCTTCGGCCACCACCGCGAAGATGAAATCGGTCTGCTGCGCCGGCAGGAACTGCAATTTGCTCTGCGTCCCTTTGAACAGGCCCTGGCCGGTCAGGCCGCCGGAACCGATAGCAATCTTGGACTGCCTCACCTGGTAGCCGGCGCCCTGGGGGTCCCGCTCGGGGTCCACAAAGGTCAGGATCCGTTCCTTCTGATAATCCTTGAAGTACGTCACCCAGGCGATGGGCAGGGCCAGGGCCAGGATCAGGGCGAGAATCACCAGGACCCGGACCTGGATACCGGCCACGAACACGGCCACAAGCAGGACCGGAACCAGGGTTGCGGCCGTGCCCACGTCGGGTTGTTTGAGGATCAGGGCCAGGGGCACCCCCCCCAGAACCATGAGGGTGGCCAGAGGCCTCCAGCCCAGCTTGTGGCCTCCGGTGGCGGCGATATAGGTCCCCACCGTCATGATCAACACAATCTTCACGAACTCAGACGGCTGCATATTCATGGGCCCCAGCTCCAGCCAGCCCCGCGTCCCTGCAATGGAACGCCCGAAAAAGAGCAGATAACCCAGGGCCAGGAGGGAGGCGGAGTAGAGGAGCGGCGTGAACCCGGCCAGCGTATGGTAATCGATGGACAGCATCACCAGGAGCGCCAGCAACCCGACTCCGATCCAGAAAGCCTGTCTGACCACCAATCCCGAGAGATCGGGGTTCTGAAAGGTGGCTGAGAAAAGAGTCAACAGGCTCACACCGCAGGTGAACAGGACCGCCAGAAACAACGACCAGTCGAAAGAGCCCAGTTCAGAGGGACGCATCCGGACCCCCTTCTCCCACCATCGGGGCGGCCACCTGCATGTCCCTCGAGCCCCTGCCGGCGGAGCTGGCAGACTCCTCCCCGAGGGGTGAGAAAAAACGTTCCAGCACGCGCCGGGCGACCGGCGCAGCGGTGGTGCCGCCGTGGCCACCGTGCTCGATGAATACGGCGAAAGCAATGCGCGGCGACTCGGCGGGAGCAAATCCCACGAACCAGGCATGGTCGCGTATGGCATAGGGGAGTTCGTCGGCATCCACGCCGGCCGACCGGGATGAGTACTGGGCCGTGCCGGTCTTCCCGGCCACCTTGATGCCGGCCACGCGAGCGGCTTTCCCGGTGCCCCTTTCCACCACCCCCACCATGGCCCGCCTCAGAGCGGTCATGGTCCGGGTCGTGAACCCGTCCTCACCGTGCCGCCGGGAAGCTTCGGCCGCCTCGATGGTGTCGCCGCGATAGACCAGGTGAGGCGTGACCTTGCGGCCACCGTTGGCCAGCGTTGCGGCCATCCGCGCCATCTGTAACGGCGTGACGTTCAAGGGTCCCTGGCCGATGGCGACACTGATGGTCTCGCCTGCATACCAGGGTTGGCCGCGGGTCTCTTCCTTCCAGCGAGGGGTGGGGATCAAGCCGGCAGCCTCCCGGAGAAGATCGATCCCGGTGGGTTCTCCCAACCCCAGGCGCCGGGCGAAACGGGCTATGGCCTCGATCCCCAGCATCTTTCCCACCTGGTAGAAATAGACGTTGCAGGAGTGGACAATGGCATCTTCCAGATTGACAGAGCCGTGCCCACCGGCTTTCCAGCAATGGAACCGATGGCCGTAGATGACCGCGTAGCCGGGGCAGAAAATGGTGGTGGCGGGAGTGACCACCTTGTCTGCGAGAGCCGCGGCGGCCACGACGATCTTGAAGGTGGACCCGGGTGAGTAGCTGGACAGGCTCGCCCGGTTCTGCAGCGGCTTCAAAGGGTCCGAAAGGAGCTTGTTCCATGCTTCGGCCGGGAAACGGCGGGCGAAGAGATTGGGCTCGAACGCCGGGGAGGACGCCATGGCGAGCACTTCACCGGTCCATGGATCCAGGAAGATACCCGCGCCGGCCTGGCCGGCCATGGCTTCCTCCAGCGCACGCTGCAAGTCCAGATCGATGGTCAGGCGGAGGTCCGTCCCGTGGCGAGGCGGCCGATCCAGGCCGACGTCCTCCACCACCCTGCCCCGGGAATTGACACGGACCCGGCGCGCCCCCTTGCTCCCCTGAAGTTCGGTCTCATAGGACCGTTCGATACCTGTCTTCCCGACGATGTCACCACCCACCAGATCCCCGGCGAAGGCGCTGGAGCGCATTTCAGCCTCCGAAATTTCCCCCACGTAGCCAAGGGCATGGGCCGACAGGCGGCCATGGGGATAGGAACGGCGTGCCTCGACCTCGATGGAGAGCTCCGGCCATTCCAGCTGCCTGGCCTCGATGCTCACGGCCTGCTTCAGGGTCACATCCTCCACCAGCACGATTCGACGCTCCAGAGGACGGGGACGTGTTGTCTCAAGTCGATGGCGCAGGACATCCGGCTCCATCTCAAGAAGGGCTGCCAGGAAGTGGATGAGGGCTTCCCGATCGCGGATGGCCTCCCGGTCCATGTAGACGTTGAACGCCAGTCTGTTGCTGACCAGGATGCGATCATGGCGATCCCGGATGTTGCCCCTGTAGGCCGGCACCTTGACGGTACGCAGGACATTTTCGCTGGCCAGGGTTCGATACATCTCCCCGCGGATCACCTGCAGGTACCAGAGGGTGCCCAGATAGGCGGTGAAGGCCGCAATGAACAGGACGGTCACCACGCGGGTGCGCCGCTGGGTGCGCATCTTCTCGGCATACTCGAGATGTTCTCTCAGGGCCATCAACGCCTCATTTCATGGTCGCCGCCGGCTCCAGGGCAGCCCACGGCCCACCAGCCGGTAAACGAGGAGCCCCACCAGGCCGTTCACAAGAGCCATTTTAAGCCAACCTCCCGGGTGCATGCGGGGCGGCAAGCCGGCCATGGAGGCCAGCACGGCCATGAGGACACCATCCAGGATAGTGGCCAGAGCCAGAGCCAGGAACTGGGGCAGCGCCTGGCCCAGCATGAGCCGGGATCCCAGCCCTCCCACCAGATAGGCGACCGCTGTCTTTGTGAAGGCATGGAACCCCAGGAACTGGCTGGACAGCACATCCTGGGTCAGGCCGGCCAGGGCGCCCATGATGACCGCCTGCATGCGTCCACTCGACACGGCGTAGAACACCGCCACCAGCAGGAAGACATCGACGTCGTCCTGCGCCCAGGGAGCCATGGCCTGGAGCATGACGGTCGCCGCCACGGCGGCGGCCAGTGCAGCCGTCGCTCTGAGAGCCGTCTTCACGACCCTCCCTCCCCGGGCTCATCCTCCGCCGGCCCGGCCAGAAGAACCAGAACCTCCTCCAGGGTCCAGAAATCAACCGCCGTGGTGATCTCGATCCGCTTCTGCAGGCCTTCCCCATCACCCACCCGTGTCACGGAGCCGACCTTGAAACCGCCGGGATAGATCCCGTCCAGCCCCGACG